>CAYZRR010000057.1:0-5199 GCA_964480925.1 uncultured Thermodesulfobacteriota bacterium | reverse complement strand
AGATCCTCAAGGTAAAGGGGATCCCTCACCTCATAAACATACTCAATCCCTAAAGGACCGAATCCCAGAACGTCAAAGGCCTTCTTCAAATCACCCTCCTATCCTTTACGATAAACCAAGGCCTGGCAGGTAGCAATTAAGTTGCCGTCTTGGTCAAAAGCTTGTATGAAATAGGTCCCAAGCCTCTTGCTTAAGTGGATCTCCTTAGCTTCGGCCTGAAGATAACCGGGAATACGGGGGGCTTGGTGGAAGGTTATGTTCATGTTCAAGGCCAAAGCGGTAACGCCGTGAGAGTTTGAAGCCAGTTCAAAGGCCGCATCGATCAGGGAAAAAATGGCCCCTCCGTGAACTAAACCGTGAATATTCTTAAGCTCCTCCGAAAGGGGCATCTCCACCAGGGCATAACCCTCCTTAACCTCAAGGACTTGGATCCCGAGTTTTTTCAAATAAGCCTCGTCCTTTGCCTTTTCCTTAAGCTCCTCAATAAAGTTACCCATAGCTATGTAACCCCGAAAGCAAATAATTTACTCCCACATAAGTAAAGATAACTGAAGCAAAACCTATTATTGACAATATCGCCATCCTTTTCCCTCTCCATCCCCTCATCAAACGGGCATGAAGCCATCCTGCATAGATGAGCCACGTTATCAAAGACCAGGTCTCCTTCGGATCCCAAGCCCAATATCTTCCCCAAGCATAATGGGCCCAAGCTGCTCCGGTGATGATCCCAAGGGTCAAAAATAGGAAACCTACCACTATGGACTTATAAGTACCCTCCTCAAGGATTTCTTCGGAGGGCCAAAATTTACTCCCCTTCTTTTCTCCAAAAAGATAAATGAGACTTAACAAAAAGCCAATCCCTAAAGCACCATAGCCTAAAAAACAAGTTATCACGTGAATATAAAGCCAAAAGCTCTGAAGAGCAGGAACAAGGGGCTTTGGTGAACGATCCATTCCCACTAAAAGGGGGATTAAAAGCAATGAAGAACAAAAAAGAGAAGAGAGAAGGCCAAAAAGCCTCCCTTTATACTTTCGGGAAAAGAAAAAGAGGTAAAATAGGCTCAAAACCCAGGAGAAAAAAACCAACGATTCATACATATTGGCTAAAGGAGGATAGGGAAAGCCCAGAAGGTGGGTCTCCCACCACCTTACGAGCATTCCTAAAAGAAGTGCTACAAAGCCCCCAAAAAACAGAAAATAGGCTATCCTTCCGAACCCCTCTCTTTTTAAAGAGAAAAGCCACAATACCGTGGAAGTGAGGTACAACAGAAGGGCTAGATCAAACAGCTTGAGATTCATAGGCAATGTTTATCAGACATTGAAACGAGCGTCAACGGTCACTATAATCCTTTGTGAAAAACTGCTTCTTTAAAATTCGGGGGGAAAGGGAAGATGTTTATTGATCCCAAGAAAAAGTTTGATGTTCGTAACATCCAAAGGAATCTAAGAGATGGGGTCTTGACCCAAGAGGAATACGAGGAGTTTCTGCGAAACCTGCCTGATGTTTCCCATAAAATCCACCGTGAAGGAGAAGAGGATGGGGGAAAGGGTTCTGGTGACTGATATTGGGGGTACCAATATGAGAATCGCTTCCTTAAAAGACGGAGAGATCGAGGCTCTTCTTTTTTGTCACTCCATAGGCGATCTGCCCCCTCGGGAAGGGATCGAGTTTTTGAAGAATAAGATCTTTCAATTTGCCTGTGGTGAGAAAGTGGAAGCAGTAGTAATGGGCTTTCCGGGCTTAGTGGACTATAAGGGAAGGCTTCAGCATTCGCCAAACCTCAAGGCCTATGAGGGCATTAATTTAAAGGAGGCTTTTTTCGGATTGGGTTTTAAGGTTTTTTTTGAAAACGATGCCAATTTATATGCTCTTGGAGAAGGCTTTAAGGGCGGGGCCAAGGGGGCCAAAAACTACTGTTGTTTAACCCTTGGTACTGGGGTTGGAAGTGGAGTGGTGATCGATGGAAGACTCCTTAAGGGCTCAAGAGGGGTTGCTTCGGAGATAGGACACATGACTGTTAAACTTGACGGAGCTCCTTGCAGTTGTGGCTCAAAGGGGTGTCTTGAGGCCTATTGTTCGGGGACGGCCATTTTAAGGATGGCTAGAGAAAGGGGGCTCAACGTGGAATCGGCCCAAGAAGTAGCCCGCCTTGCGGAGATGGGTTCGGAAGAGGCACTGTCTGTCTTTGAGGAGATGGGAAAGTACTTAGGAGCGGGTTTGGCCAATATGGTGAATATTTTCAACCCTGAGGTAATCCTCATAGGAGGAAAGGTGAGCGAGGCGTTTCCGTTTTTCATCGATAAAGCCCTTGAAACCATGTCGGAGATGGCTTTTCCTTATCCTGTGAGGAACGTGATAGTAAAAAAGGCCACTTTGGGCGATATGGCTGCTTTATGGGGTGGTTGGGCCTTAGTGATGGGAAGCCATGCAGTTTGAAAAGGACTATTACAAAATACTCGGAGTCCCCCGAAACGCCACTCAAGAGGAGATAAAAAGGGCCTATAGGCAACTGGCCCTAAAGTACCATCCCGATCGCAACCCCGGAGATAAAGAAGCTGAAGAAAAATTTAAAGAAATAGCCGAAGCCTATGAGGTATTGAGGGACCCGGAAAAACGAAGACTTTACGACCTTTATGGGACAAGGGCGGTAAGGGAGTCAACGGGGTTTACGGGGTTTGATACAGTTGATGACATCTTTTCGACCTTCAGGGATCTTTTTGAGGAATTCTTCGGTTTTTCCACAAGAAGACCTTCTCCAGAAAAAGGAGAGGACCTTAGGTATGACCTCACTTTAAGCTTTATGGAGGCAGTCAAAGGGACTACTAAGACCATAAAGATCCCCAAGGAGATGAATTGCCCCCGTTGTAACGGTTCGGGCTTGGAACCGGGTACAAGTCCCGAACTCTGTCCTTCCTGTTATGGGAAGGGCCACGTGACAAGATCCCACGGCTTTTTCACATTGACTACTACTTGTTCAAGGTGTGGTGGAACGGGTAGGCTCATCACCAACCCTTGCCGCCAGTGTAAAGGAGAAGGAGTGGTCCTTGGTGAAAAGGAGATAAAACTGGAGATCCCAGCAGGGGTGTATGAGGGATTGAGGCTTAGAGTAGAAGGGGAAGGAAAGGAAGGAAGATGGGGAGGACCTCCAGGAGATCTATACGTTTACATCCACGTCAAATCCGATGAGAGGTTTGAAAGAAGGGGAAACGACATCATCTATCGTTTGGCCATACCTTTTCCCTTGGCTGCTTTAGGAGGGGAGATAGAAATTCCCACCTTGGAAGGTCCTACCAAGATTCAAATCCCTCCGGGTATTCAGCCCAATGAGACCATAAGGCTTAAGGGGAAAGGAGTACCGAGACTTGATGGAAGAGGAAGGGGAGATTTTGTAGTGGAAGTAACCATTAAGGTACCCAAAAAACTCACCAAGAGGCAAAGGGAGCTTCTGGAGGAGCTCCTGGCCCTGGAGGAGGAAAAGGAGGAAGGTGGAAAGGGATTTTTCAGAAACCTCTTCGGAAGATCTTAAGCTCAAGTGCCCAACTTGTGGAAAGGAGACCACCTGGGAAGGTAATCCATGGAGGCCCTTTTGTTCGGAAAAATGTAAGCTCATAGACTTAGGAAAGTGGCTTCTGGAAGAGTACAAGATCCCCGAAGACAAAAAGGATGAGGAAGATAAGGTCTCAGGAGATTGAGGAAAAGGTAAAGGAGCTTTTTATCGAGTCTAATCTGAGCCTTGGACCGGGAGTCCTTTCGGCCTTGGAAAAGGCCTATCATGAAGAGGAATCTCCTCTCGGAAAGGAAGTCTTAAAGGAGCTTCTTGAAAATGCCCAAGTGGCGATGGAGGAAAGAATACCTTTATGCCAGGACACGGGGCTTCCCGTGGTGTTTTTGGAAGTGGGAACTGAGGTTTTTATAGAAGGGGATTTGAAGGAAGCCATAAGAAGGGGGATAAAAAGGGGGACGGAAGAGGGGTTTTTGAGGTTTTCGGTGTGCGAGGCTTTCACTCGTAAAAACACCTGGAGTAATGACCCGATCGTTCATTTTGACCTTGTTCCGGGCGATAAAGTTAGAATTATGCTCCTTTCAAAAGGGGGAGGAAGCGAAAACTCAAGTAAAGCCCTCGTTTTACCCCCTTGGGCGGGAAAGGAGGGGGTAAAAAGGTTAGTGCTACAACTAATAGAGGAAGCGGGGCCAAATCCGTGTCCTCCCCTTATTGTGGGCATAGGAATAGGTGGAAACCTTGAGGGTGCCTCAATTTTGGCCAAAAAGGCCCTTTTAAGGCCCATTGGGACTTATAACCCTGATCCTGAACTCGCAAGCTTCGAAAAAGAACTCCTTTCCAAAATAAACGACCTTGGAATAGGCCCCCAAGGTTATGGGGGAAGGATAACCGCCCTTGCGGTTCACGTTGAAATGGCCCCCTGTCACATAGCCTCTCTTCCCGTGGCCATTAATTTACAGTGTCATTCCCACAGGTGGAAGGAGGCTATTTTATGAGCTTAAAAATTAAAACCCCTTTAACCGAAGAAATAGTTCTTAAACTTCGAGCAGGTCAAAGAGTTTTTTTAAGTGGCACCATTTACACCGCAAGGGATGAAGCTCATCGGAGGCTTTTTGAACTTATCCAAAAAGGTGATCCCCTCCCCTTTGACTTAAAGGGAAGCGTCATTTATTACGCAGGCCCTTCTTCTACCCCTCCTGGAAAGGTAATAGGTTCCATAGGTCCTACCACTTCAAGCCGAATGGATCCATTTACCACTAAGCTCCTTCAGCTAGGCTTGAAGGGCACAATAGGGAAGGGAAAAAGGTCGGAGGAGGTGAAAAGAGCTCTTATTGAGTTTCGAGCCGTTTACTTCGGGGCAACCGGAGGAACAGGAGCGCTTTTATCAAGATGTGTAAAAAGGGCCCGAGTTTTGGCTTTCCCGGAATTAGGGCCTGAGGCCATAATGGCCTTAGAGGTTGAAGATTTCCCTTTGGTGGTGATTAATGATGCCTATGGAGGGGATCTTTTCCTTGAAAGAGAAAAGTGGAGGAGATGACCTTGTCAAAACCCACCCTTTTAAAGGATATATTGGGTGACCTCTCAAAATCATTGGGCTTTAAGCTTGAAAACGTGAGTTCCAAAGTCCTTGAGGCTTGGCGGGAAACAACAGGAGAGACCATCTCCAAAAATACTTGTCCCTATTCCTTTAGAAAGG
>CAYZRR010000056.1:0-6820 GCA_964480925.1 uncultured Thermodesulfobacteriota bacterium | reverse complement strand
ATCCTTTCTTCCGAAGCACCCATCAGGTGGAACCCACCTATTATGGCGTGGATCTTTTTTATGCCTGTGAGTTTTATGACTTGTTTAACAGTGTTAACGATTCCTCGATGGGCACAGCCCGAAATGATTACAAGGCCTTTGCCTTTTACTGAGAAAAAGATGGCCCTTTCTTCTTCAAAGTAATCCCTTTCTATCTTCCCTTCCTTTTCCACCAAGAGGGTCTCTGGGATTTTCTCATAAGGGGTTTCCATCTTGATTAAGCCCGTTATGTATGTGCCGGGGAGTATTTCTCTCTCGGATTCTATCTCCTCTATTTTTACCCCCATTTCCTCGAGTTTTTCCCTTTCAAGTCTTCCAAGATCAGTCAGTCCCTCTCCCTTTCTCTCGTGAAATCTTCTGGTAAAAGCACCCTTTCCAACATAAAGGGGGATGGATCGAGGGCGTATCCTTTCCAAAAGGGCCGCAAGCCCTCCATAATGGTCAAAGTGGCCATGACTAAGGACAAGGGCATCTACTTTTTGAGGATCGATCCCGAGGACTTTCAAGTTGTGAAGAAAAAGATCCCCGGTGACTCCGAAATCGAAAAAGAACGAATGAGATCGATCCCCGCTTTTCACGACCCCGTAAAAGGAAAGGCCATGCTCCGCATAAATGGATAAAGAAGGCTTCGTCCTGAATCTCTTCCCAAAGGGTAGGTCTTCTCTCAAGGAATCATAGTAATTATCAACCACACAAGTTAGAGACAAAGCCTCTATTTCCCTTATCATTCTTTGCTCCTTTAATGCTCACACACATTTGGCCCGGTGACCAAGGTCCCCTTTAAATAGGCGTTAACTATATCCTTCGGATCTTCTCCTACTGCCCCAATAATGACCTCTATTCCCATCTCTGAAAAAAACATCTGGGCCCTCGGTCCCATGCCAGCCGCGATGACCTTGTCAACTCCTTTCTCCTTAAGCCATCTGGGGATAACCCCTGGGGCATGAGGAGGTGGTTCTATATAGGTCTCTGATACTATTGTTCCTTTTTCGTCAACTTCGATGATCGCAAAGGCTTCACAATGTCCAAAATGAGGACAGAGTTTGCCTTGGTAAGTAGGAATTGCAAACTTCATGTGGACCTCCTTTTTAGGATCTTCTCTATGATCTCTTCCATCTTCTTTCCCGTCTCGGTGTCCTTCCAATGGAGAAGAAAAGGCATCTCTTCTTCCCCACTTTTTACAAGTAAAGGATCCAGAGGAAGAGATCCGAGAAACGGAACTGAAAAACGTTCGGCTAATTTCATTCCTCCATCCTTAGAAAAGATATAAGTAAGTTCACCGCACTTCGGACAAACAAAACCGCTCATGTTCTCTATTATCCCCTCGATGAAAAGGTTCACCTTTTGGCAAAAGACAACGCACTTTTCAACATCTATTATGGCCACCTCTTGAGGGGTGGTGACGATTACGGCACTTGCCTTTTCACCTATATGTTGAGCTACCGTGAGGGGTTCGTCTCCGGTCCCTGGGGGAGAGTCGATGACCAAGAAATCGAGTTTGCCCCATCTTACATTTTTCAAGAATTCTTTTATCAAATTCGCCTTAAGTGGACCTCTCCATATGACGGGTGCTGCTCGGTCTTTAAGTAAAAAAGCCACCGACATGACCTTTATTCCGTGAGCTTCAAGAGGAATGATCTCTTCATCCTCGATTAGCGGGTTCCCATCGGAGATTCCAAAAAGCTTCGGTATAGAAGGTCCGTGGATATCTATGTCCAATACCCCCACCTTAAACCCCTTCATCGCTAAGCCAAAGGCGAGGTTGGCTGAAACAGTACTTTTACCCACGCCCCCTTTACCCGAAAGGACTATAAAAGCGTGGCCTATCTCTTCAAACCTCCTTTTTATGGCCTCATCCCTCATCTTAGCTCCTCCAAGATCATCGAGAATCTCTCATATACCCTTTCTAATGCCTTCGAACAAACCGAATCCCTCGAATATTCAACAATGGTTTTCCCTTCCCTTTGGGCCTCAATGATTAAAGGATCATAAGGGATTTCGCCGAGTAGCGGAAGGCCTTTTTCCTCAGCAATTTTTTTCAACCTCGCAGAAAGCGATGGATTCACATCGGATTTGTTTATCAATAGGGCGGTCCTTATGCGAAAATGTTCAGTAAGCTCCAAAAGGCGCAAAAGGTCATGAACTGAGGAAGTTTGGGGCTCACAAAGGGCAACCACCAAATCAACCCCTGCCACACTTGAAATTACGGGACAGCCGATCCCCGGAGAACCGTCCATTAAAATGAGCGAAAGCCCCCTCTCTTTGGCCCTTCTCCTTGCCTCTTCCCTTAAGGTTTGTACAAGTTTTCCTGAACTCTCCTCCCCAGGAAAAAGTTCAGCATAAAGGAAAAGATCACCTTTTTTCGTCTCGCCGATGTAAATGGTCCCTGCCCTCTCTTCAATAAAGGAAACGGCAGAATGAGGGCAAAACACAAAACAACTGCCACATCCTTCACAAATAATTGGGTCCACTACGAAAAGCTCATTTATAGCCCCAAACTCACATACATCTTTACATAATCCACATTCCTGGCATTTGTCCTTTCTTATTTCGGCCTTTTTCGAACCATAAAAAGGCTTTTCTTCTTTTACTTTACACCCCAAAATGAGAAAAAGATTTGCCGCATCCACATCACAATCAACGACTCCCTTTTCCCCGTCCATAAGGGAGTAAATTCCTCCGAGAATGGAGGTTTTTCCGACTCCTCCTTTTCCGCTCAGAAAAACCACTTCCCTAATTCCTTCCATGAATCATCCTTTTCAATCTTTTAAAGATTTCCTCAAAACGAGCCCTGTATTCGGGAAGTTCTCTCAAAAGGATTTTGCCTTCCGACAATACCTTTGCGATCCTCAGGTCTTCTGGCATCCTCCCCAGTACGGGTATCTCATTTTGTAAAACGTATTCTTCTAATCTCGGAAATTCCCCCTTTTCTTTGTTTACCACAAGGCCAAATGGCTTTTTTATCGATTTGAGGAAATATACGCATTTTTCAAGATCATGAAGGCCAAAGGGCGTTGGTTCGGTCACAAGGACCACAAAATCGCTATCATAAACGCTTCTTACAAAGGGACAAGATGTACCAGGAGGCGCATCTATGATTTGGATATCTCCATCCCCCGAATGGGATTTTGCCGCGTCGATCACAGGCATAGGTCTTGCTTCACCTACCTTTAACCTTCCTTCGACAAAAATAATGGAAGAATCCGTCTTGCCAATTCTCACAACCCCCACTTCCCTTTCTCCCTCTTTTACTGCCCCTTTCTCGCAAATTCTAAGGCACAACTTACAGCTGTGACAAAGTTCTTGGAAAAAGAGCATCTCTTTTCCGAGCATAAAAAGGGCATGAAAGGCACAAGTCTGAACACATTTTTTACAAAAGGTACATTTTTCCATTTCAAAAAGGGGGATAAAGACCTTTACTGGGACTACGGATTCTATTTGGGGGTTAAGAAAGAGATGGCCATCGGGTTCTTCCACATCAAGATCCACAAATTTCACCCTGTAACCGGAAAGGGAGAGCAGGTAAGCCATATTCACCGCAAAGGTGGTTTTACCTGTCCCTCCCTTTCCGCTGGCAAAGGCTATTTTCATTGAGCTCTTCCCTGAGAGATCTCCTTCTCTATCTCTTCCATCCTTTTCCGGGCTTCCTTAAGGGCCTCCTCCAGGTTTTTTACCTCCTCTCTTAGGAACTCCAGTTCCGTCTCCTTTGCCTTCTCCGGTGGCGTCCCCCAAAAGGGTGAAAACCAGCCCCACCACCTGGCCCAGAAGGGAAGCCCGGTGAATCTAAACCACCATCTCCACCCTCTTCCTCTCCCCCACCACCCGGGTCCACACCACCATCGCCATCCCCACCCCCTTCCGGGACCTGGATTCATGTAACCGGGTGTGGGGAATCCCGCGCAGTATCCCATACCTCTTCCAGTCATTGGACCTAACCCCATTGGACCTGTCCTGTCACCAAATGGCATACTAACCACCTCCTTTCTTTAAAATTTTTACCAATGCGGCCCTCTATCCGGGCCATAAAGCCTCTGTAATTTCCCTTCCTTAAACTTTTCAATCGCCTCACCTACCGACATCCCTAAAGCCTGATAAATCTCCACCCCTGCCGCTTGAAGCGCCCTTACGGCATTTGGGCCAAAATGACCACTAATAACTGCTTTAACCCCCGCTTCCACCACCTTTCTCGCAGTCTCAATCCCAGCTCCTTGAAAGGCAGCAGCGTTAGAACTGTTATCAATTACCTCAAAAGACCCGGAATCAAGGTCATAAACGATAATCTTCCTCGCCCTCCCAAACCTCTCATCCATCAAACTATCAAGCGTATCCCCAGTACTTGTTAAAGCTATCTTCATTCTTTCACCTCCTTTCACATCTTTTACCCGAAACTCCTCCTCAGCCATTAAAGCTAACTCTTCACAAAACCCCCTCCACCCCTTCATCCACCTACAGGGCCTAAACGCATAAGGATCATAAACGTAAGACCCACCTTCGATCCTCAATGCCTTCTGATTAACAAGCGCATCCGCTACCTTCCTCCTGGCCTCCTTCAAAATCCTATGAAAAGTGGGCTGCGAAACCCCCATAACTTTGGCTGCTTCTTCCTGAGGAAACCCGAGTAAATCCTTAAGCCTTATCGCTTCTACCTCATCAAAACCCAAAACCACCTCCTCCCCAAAACCCATCCCCCCAAACCGTACATACCTACCCTCCGGAAAAAACCCAATCCTCCTCCTACACCTTCTTCTCGGCACATAATGAATATATATTCATTTCGATTTTTTGTCAACCTCTTTGTTTTTGTCTTGGTGGGTATAGGTTCGATTAAAGGTTTATGGTTAAATAATTGAGAGTCATCAAAATTTAGGAGGGGTTAATTGAAGGCGGTTATTCTTGCGGGTGGAAGTGGGGTAAGGCTTTTTCCCTTATCGAGGAAGAATTTGCCCAAGCAATTTCTCAAAATAGGCTCTAAAAGTTCGTTTTTTCAAAGAACAGTCGAAAGGGTTTTGAAGCTGGTAAAGAAGCCCGAAGATGTGGTTATCACTTTCAATGAAGAGCATTATTTCCATATTAAATATCAATTAAAGGAATCAGGACTTTCTCCGGAAAGTTTTCATTTCGTAAAGGAACCGACTGGAAGAAACACAGCTCCTGCAATTGTTTTGACGATTAAATATTTGCTTGAAAAAATCGGCGTATCTCCTGATGAAACGCTTTTTGTAAGTCCTTCTGATCACATAATTTTCCCCGTTGATAAATTCGCAGAAAAGGTGATTGAAGCCGAAAAAGTGGCAAAAGAAGGCTTTATTGTGACCTTTGGCATAAAGCCAACAAAACCAGAAACAGGTTATGGGTATATTGAAGTCGGAGAGGTTTTTGAGATGGGTTATAAAGTTAGGACCTTTCATGAAAAACCCTCCTTAGAGAAGGCAAAGGAGTATTTTGAGAAAGGGAACTTTTTCTGGAACAGCGGGATGTTTCTTTTTAGCATTGAGACCATTTTGAAAGAATTTAGAGAACATTCTGCAGAAATTTTTAATCTTTTTGAGGAAAACGATTTTGAAAACTTGTGTAAAAATTTCGAAAAAATGCCGAACATTTCCATAGATTATGCGATAATGGAGAAAACCAAAAGGGCAGTTGTAATTCCTCTTGACGTCACTTGGTCTGATATAGGCTCGTGGGATAGCGTGTATGAAATCCTTCCAAAAGATGAAAATAACAACGTAAAAGTTGGAAAAGTCTTGGAGATTGACACAAAAAATTCGCTTTTTATCGGAAATAAGAGGCTTATAACGGCCGTTGGACTTGAAGACATGATGATAATCGAAACTGACGATGTAATCCTTTTTGCCAAACGCGGGGAAGGACAAAGGGTAAGAGAGGTTGTTGAGAACTTACAGGAAAGAAAGGATTTAACAGAACTTACTCGGCTTCACACTACTGTTTTTCGTCCTTGGGGGAGCTATACCGAGCTTGAGAGAGGTGAAAGGTATAGGATCAAGAGGGTTACCGTTTATCCGGGTGAATCGTTGAGTTTACAAATGCATTATCATCGAAGTGAACATTGGGTGGTGGTGAGAGGTACGGCTAAGGTGATATTGGAAGAAAATGGATCCATAAGGGAGTACTTTTTACACGAAAACGAGAGCATCTTTGTCCCCAAAACCAGCAAGCACAGGTTGATGAACCCCGGTAAAATTCCCTTGGAGATAATAGAGATTCAAGTGGGCGAATACGTGGAAGAGGACGATGTAGTTAGGTTTGATGATATTTATGGAAGGTGAAGTCTCCAAAGAAAGGAAGTGGACACTCCTCTACCACTCTAACCATTCCAAAACCTTGAGCATTTCGTTCTCCAAATCCAGCTTCGTATCCGAGTTTGATAAGCTCCAAACATCCTTCAACCGAAAAACTTCCTTCCCAACCTTTAACTTTAATTTTTTGTATTTCAAAAAGCTTGGAATGCCATTTCCCTATACTTTGAAACTTCAACGGTTCTTGAGAAACATTAATGCCTAAAACCAGCGCTTTTCGGCGAAGGTTTAATTCGACTATTCGCCAAAATTCGTGTTCCTGTGGTGAAAGAAAGCGGTGTTCCAATTTGTTACCAGAATAAACACCGGCAGAAACAACAATCGGGGATAAAGTTTTGAATACAGATGGATTTTTGAATTGCGGTGTTTCTTCAACTTCTATTTTTTCGACCGTTAATTCGGTTTCTCCGAGTTTAATTTTACCTTCACATAACAATGTAGTAGCTAAAGCTTCTAAAGGAGAA
>CAYZRR010000055.1:0-5924 GCA_964480925.1 uncultured Thermodesulfobacteriota bacterium | reverse complement strand
CTTCTCCTTCGGTTTTGGTCCTAAACTAATAAAGGCTAGATTGGGTGAGACCGAATATGCCATTTCCCTTTTTCCACTCGGAGGTTATGTGAAGTTGCTTGGTGAGGAGGCCGAAGAGGAGATACCCCCTCAAGAAAAGGCCCGTTCTTTTGTTTGTAGACCTATTTGGCAGAGGGCGTTGGTTGTGGGAGCGGGCCCCATTTCCAATTTAGTATTCTCCTCCCTTCTTTTTGCCCTGCTTTTTTTCACGGGTGTCCCAAGGCTCCTTCCAGTTGTGGGAGAGGTGGTACCGGGTTACCCCGCTCAAAGGGCGGGTTTAAAAACAGGGGATAGGATCCTTTTGATCGATGGAGAAAGGGTTAATTATTGGGACGATCTTTTGAAGATAATACCAAAAAGCGAGGGAAGACCCCTTAAGTTTCACATAAAGAGGGATAAAGAGGAATTCCAAATAGTTATAACCCCCCAAGCTGTTAAAGTGAAAGACATATTTGGAGAGGAACGCACCCATTACCAGATAGGGATTGTGCCGCGGGGCGATTTCGTTAAGGTGAGGTGGAAAGGATGGGAAAGTTTAGGGCTTGGCTTTAAAGAGACCGTGAGGGTTTCTGAGCTCGTGATCTTGGGGATATGGAAGATCCTAAGCGGTGCCATATCGGCTAAAACCGTAGGTGGCCCCATAATGATCGCCCAAATGGCCGGTCAAGAGGCCAAAAAGGGCTTCCAACAATTGATCTTCTTTACCGCAATCGTGGGAGTTAATATAGGCCTTTTGAACCTATTCCCCATCCCTATCCTGGATGGGGGGCATTTATTCCTATACGGCCTTCAAGCCCTACTCCGACGTCCCTTTGATCCAAAGAAGCTCGAACTCCTACAGAAAATAGGCTTAGTCATTATAGTTTTACTCATGCTTTTTGCCTTTTATAACGATCTGTTGAGAATATGGGGACAGATAAAATGAAGGTCCTCGGCATCGAGACTTCCACCGATCAAGGAAGTGTAGCACTTCTAGAAAATGAGCGGCTGTTAGGAGAATTTCTTTGGAACCTTCCGCGATCCCATTCCCAAAAATTGATCCCTTCAATAGAATCCCTTCTTCATACTCTGAAAATAGAGCTCAAAGAGATAGAGACAATATGTGTGGGGCTTGGACCGGGTTCCTTCACTGGGCTTAGGGTTGGTTTGAGCGTTGCCAAAGGTTTGGCCTTCAGTTTAGGAGCCAAAATCGTGGGGATCCCCTCGTTTGACGCTTTGGCCTGGGATCTTAAGGAAAAGGACCTCGTTTGTATCTTGTCAGATGCGAAAAGGGGTCTACTTTTCTTTGGGCTTTATAAGAAGGGGAAAAGAATAGGAGATCTTAAGGTTCTATCACCCGAAGAGGTCCTGAGCTTTCTTAAAGATACAAAAGAAATTACCCTTATCGGCGATGGGGCACTTCTTTACCGCCATATCTTTGAAAAAGAAGGTTTCACCATCGATCCAACTCCCGCTTACCCTCGGGCAAGTAGTATCGCCCTTTTGGGGTTTAAAAAAATTCTCCTTCACGGGGAAGACAACCTTTCTGCCCTTTCTCCTCTTTACTTAATGGCTCCGGCTTTAAAAGAAAAAGGGGGGCAAAGCCCCCCTCCCTTGTAAGCCAATTTATTTTCAATTAAGACTTCTTATGACAATCATTACACTTGGTAGTTGGACCAGTGGGCTTTCCTTGCTTTTGGAGGTCCTTATGGCAATCCATACAATTCTTGTGATAGGCCTGCATTAGCCCAACAATTTTCCCTTGGGCCTGTTCTTTATGGCAAGCGGAGCATTTTTTGGGCTGAGTACCTGGTTTTTGATCCCATTCATGATGACATTCCTTACAACCGATCTTATAGTCAACCGCATGCTTTTTATGGGTCAAAGGAACCGGTTCTTTTTTCTTAGCAGCATACTTATTATCGATCACCACTACATCAGGGCCTTGAGCGATAGCAACACCTATAAAAATCCCTAATAAAGCCGCCACCCCCCACATTACCGCCTTTTTCATCTCCTCCTCCTTAACTATAATTCTCTTACATTGTTAAATTTTACACAAAATGTGACGTTTGTCAACGGAGGCTTGCCCTTTTCTTTCGAAAAGTTTAACTTATTGGAGCGCTGATTTTCTTTTAGGGGGAAGGTATGAAGGTGGCCCTTATTTTCAGTGGGTTGGGAATAAGCCTTCATCACTATCTCAAATATGGGAGGTGGTACGATAAGGGGAAAAAGATCTGGGGATGTCACGGTAAGTTCGGTTTGTTTCTAGCTTTTATCGGAAGTTTTGCTGAATTCTTGAGCCTCCTTTGGTAAGCCTTAGATTTAATGAGGAAATGTCCAAAAAGTTCCGCTCGGGTTTTGTCCCAATCATAGGACGGCCTAATGTGGGAAAATCTACGCTTTTGAACCGCATTTTGGGAAGGAAGGTCTCCATTACTTCGCCCAAACCTCAAACCACTTGGACGAGGATCTTAGGGGTGAAGACTCGAGAGGATGGACAAATTGTCTTCGTGGATACGCCTGGGTTTCACAACCCTCGAGGGAATTTCAACACTCATATGGTTGAAAGGGCTAAGGAGTCTTTAAGGGAAGGTGACCTTATATTGCATTTAACCGATGTGATAAACCCTTTCTCACCAGAGGAAGAACTAGTAATAAGAGAAATAAAAGCAACAAAAGCGCCCTCCATTTTGGTGATCAATAAAATTGACCTCCTAAAAGACCCTTCGCAATTGAAAGAAATGGAGGAGGTCTTTTCAAAGAAACACAATTATAACGCCATTCTTAAGGTATCGGCCCTTAAGGGGGAGAATTTGGACCAACTCGAGGAAGTTATTATCTCGCTTCTTCCCGAAGGTCCTCCTCTGTTTCCCGAAGACGTTTACACGGATCAGAGCCTAAAGACATTGGCCCGGGAGATCATAAGGGAAAAGGTATTCCATTTCACTCATCAAGAGGTCCCTTACTGTTGTGCAGTGGTGGTGGAGGAATTTCGGGAGGATCCTTCTCGTAATTTCCTTTACATTCAGGCCACCATCAACGTGGAACGGGAGTCTCAAAAGGGCATACTCATAGGAAAGGGGGGAAGCATGCTGAAGAAAATTGGAAGTTCGGCAAGGCGGGAATTGGAGGAACTTTTTGGGAAAAAAATATACCTTGACCTTTGGGTCAAGGTCCAAGAAGATTGGCGTGAGAGGGATTATCTTCTCAGAGACTTTGGCCTTTTAAAATGAGGCCTTAGACCGCTATAACGTCCTTTATTTCGGGTACTTTCTCCTTTAAGATCCTTTTCACCCCTTGCTGAAGGGTCATTGTGGAGAATGGACAGCCCACACAGGCCCCTTTTAACCTTATCTTCACTATCCCTTCCTCTACCGAGATGAGTTCCACATCCCCTCCGTCGGCTTGAAGCATGGGTCTTATTTCCTTCAACGCCTCCTCTACTTTCTCCTTCATCTTTTCCTCCCTATTGATGGATTCTTAAACTCAAGACTTCTTCCTTACTGTTAAGCTCCACTTCTCGACTCCCACACACGGCACAGCTCACCATGGAAAAGGCCAGGTCTTTTTCCAAAAGCTCCACGTCCTCGAGTTGTTGCAAATACTCATCTTCAGGTTCTCCTATGATCTCAACGACTTCTTCGGTTTCGTCCAATTCGACCTCCAACACTTTCTGAATAGAGCACCACACGTTAAAACGACTGGTATTTCCGCATTTTAAACATCGAGCCATCTTCCTCTCCCTCACCTTGTTTACCACGGATGGGGATTTAGATCAATCCTTGCCCAAGGAGATCGGAATCTGATTAAATTACTTCGTGTGGAGGCTATTTTTAGTGGTCTTTTGGAGTGTTTTTTTGGCCGAGCTTGGGGATAAAACCCAAGTAGCCACTTTCCTCTTTACTGCCCAAAATCCCGTTAATAGGTACTTGGTCTTCCTCGGGGCCTTTTCAGCTCTTGCGGTCTCCACTTTGTTGGTAGTCCTTTTGGGAAGTAAAGTGGCAGAGCTTTTGCCCATGAAAGTCATAAGGATCCTAAGCAGCCTTGGGTTCATTGCCATTGGTATTTTTATCCTTTTGAGGGAATTAAATGCCTTTAGATCGCCTTTTCCTTGAGCTTTTAAACGTGAAAATATCCAATCCGCTTTTTGACAAGATCATACCGGTCTTCTCTCAGGTAGAATATTGGAAACCTTTGTTTTTGGGGATAGCTGTTCTCATTTTGATATTACGAAAAAAGGAAGGCCTATTTATCATAGTGGGGGCCCTTTTGGCCTTTGTATTGAGCGAAAATATAAGCTCTAACCTTATAAAGCCCCTTTTTCGTACTTCCCGTCCCTGTGAGATTTACGATTGGGTTAGGCTTTTAAGCTCTTTCTGTCCTAAATCCCCTGGCTTTACCTCCACTCATGCGGCAAATGCCTTTTCGGTCACCACTTTTCTCGGTTTCTTTTTCCCCTCTTTTAAAATTCCCCTTTGGTGTG
The DNA here is from genome assembly GCA_964480925.1 of uncultured Thermodesulfobacteriota bacterium. Taxonomy (GTDB): domain Bacteria; phylum Desulfobacterota; class B13-G15; order B13-G15; family B13-G15; genus B73-G16. The sequence continues at coordinate 1,420 of CAYZRR010000055.1, read as the reverse complement.
TGGCCTCGCTTGTGGGGTTTTCGCGGATTTATATGGGGGTCCATTGGCCCTCGGACGTAATAGGCGGAAGTCTCGTAGGGATCGGGTGTGCTTATTTGGTCGAATTTATCCTTACAAAATCAAAGAAGGCCTCATGTCTTTTGAAAAGGTGATAAAAAAACTCGAAAGGATCGTAGATCCTGGGGACCTTTTGATAAATGAAGAAGATCTTTTGTGCTACACCTACGATGCTAATGTCCGCGGGATTCTCCCTTGGGCGGTGGTTTTTCCTCGCTCTACGGAGCAAGTTCGGGAGATCCTTCTTTTAGCCAATGAGTTTCCCTTTTTTGTTTTTCCCCGAGGTGCAGGGACCGGGATGACAGGGGGATCAGTACCTACTGCGGGCGGGGTGGTTTTGTGTATGACCAAAATGAAGGCCATAAAGGAGATCTCCCCTGAAGATGGGATAGCAATTGTTGAGGCTGGGGTTTTAAACGGTGAATTACAGCAAGAGGCTAAAAAACATAACTTGTTTTTCCCTCCCGATCCTTCAAGTTACCTCTATTCCACAATAGGTGGCAATGTGGCTGAAAACGCCGGAGGGGCCAGGGCTTTGCGTTATGGAGTAACAAGGGATTATGTGCTTGGGCTTGAAGTTGTGACGGGAAAGGGGGAGATCCTTCGGACAGGTCGTAGGACTTGGAAAGGCGTTGTAGGATATGACCTTACGGGGCTTTTCGTGGGTTCGGAAGGTACTTTGGGGGTCATAACGGAAGTAACGGTTAAACTTCTGCCCATTCCTCCCGAGTGGGGTACTCTTGTTGGTTTTTTTCCCTCTTTGAGTGAGGCTTTTCAGGCGGTATGGTCCCTGTTTTCAGAAGGGATTATGCCCTCGAGTTTGGAGTTCATGGATCGATTTTCCTTAAAATGCGCGGAAAAGTTCCTTCAAGCTAAGTTTCCTTCATCGGAAGCCTTACTTATCCTTGAACTTGAGGGGATCGGAATCGGCCTAGGAGAGTTTTTGAAAAGGGTAAAGGAGATACTTTTAAGATCCGGAGCCCGAGAAGTAGAAGAAGCTTTAAGTTTCGAAGAGAGCCAAAGGATATGGCGCATAAGGCGATGTCTTTCTCAAGCAGCTTATGCCTTGGGTCCAGTAAAGGTAAACGAGGACATAGTAGTTCCGCGAAGTAAAATCGCTGAAGCCGTAAGAGGCGCTCATCAGATAGCCGAAAAATATGGGATTAATGTACTGTGCTTTGGCCATATAGGAGATGGCAACATTCACGTTAACTTTATGATAGGCCCTTCCGAGGAGGAAAGAGCCAAGGTTCATAAGGCGGTGGAGGAATTGTTTGATCTCACTTTATCCTTAGGAGGTACTCTCTCGGGAGAACATGGGGTGGGAATCACCAAATTGCCTTACATCGGAAAAGAACTCGCT
>CAYZRR010000054.1:0-4667 GCA_964480925.1 uncultured Thermodesulfobacteriota bacterium | reverse complement strand
AAGCCCTTTGGCTATCGTCCTCAGGTGGATATTATGCTGTTTGGAACCGGTAAAGTATTGAAGGGCTGCTCCATAGGATTCCTTTGGCACAACCCTCAGGTCCACTTGGTAACGGTTATGAAATATGGCCGAACCTTTAGTTTCCCCTTGGGCTAAAACGCGAGTAACCCCTTTGAGGTTCACAAAATGTTCAATTATCCGTGCCCCATCTTCACCAGTACACAAAATGTCAAGATCCCCTACCGTTTCTTTCATCCTCCTAAAGCTTCCACAGGCGGAGATGGACTCAACTTGAGGCAATTTGGACATCTCCTCGATTATCTCTTTTACCAGTGGATAAGCCAAACCAAGGGGAATCCTCTCGTTCATGCGTTCATAAAGCTCAAGCCCTTTCTTTATGTTCTCCACCTTTTTAGGACCCATACCGGGAAGTCTCTCTAAGGACCCGTTCTCCAAGACCCTCTTAAAGTCCTCAGGTGTTCTGACTCCTAACCGATCATAAGCAAGCCTCAACGTTTTGGGCCCTATTCCTTGAACCTCCATAAGGTCCAAAAGCGCTTCGGGAACCTGGGAAAGAACCTCCTCGTATTTTCGCATTTTCCCCGTCTGAAGGTATTCGGCCACCTTTTTGGCAATCCGTTCCCCAATGCCCGGAATTTTCATCAACGCCTCAGCTCCGCCTCGTTTAAAAACCTCTTCTATGTCCTCAGGATAATCCTCTAAAACCTTGGCAGCCTTTCGATAAGCTCCGATCTTAAAGGGATTCTCCCCCAAAAACTCCAGGGCATTGGCCATTTTTGAGAACATTTCGGCCAGCGTTTTATTAACCCCCATTTTTGGCCTCCTTTCTGGAAGGTACTTCTTAAAAAAGTTTTTTTCAAGCGTTATAAAATAGAAGGATGAAAGAGGTAGAATGGATCTTTGTGGGTCTTGGGAACCCAGGGGTTGAATACCGACTGAGTCGCCACAATATGGGCTTTCTCGTGGTGGATTCTTTTGCCCAAAGGTACAACCTCCGATGGTCAAAAGGGTTTGAAGGAGAATGGGCCTTTAGGGAGATAAATTCAAAGGGAATCCTCCTTTTTAAGCCTTTAACCTTTATGAACCTTTCAGGGAAAGCGGTGGAGAAGCTGCTTCTTCAAGTCCCTATCCCAAGAGAAAAGCTCCTTGTGATCCACGACGATTTGGACCTGCCGTTTGGAAAACTCAGGCTCAAAAGGGGAGGGGGAGATGGAGGACATAGGGGATTGAGGTCCATCATCGAAGCCATAGGATCTGATTTTCCCCGCTTAAAAATCGGGATCGGTAGACCCGAAAGAAAGGAAGAAGTAGTCCAGTATGTGTTATCCCCTTTTTCGGAAGAGCAACTGGAAAAACTACCCCGCCTTTTGGAAAAAACCAACGCCCTTCTTCTCGGCCTGATCGAAGAAGGGCTTGAACAAACTATGAACCGTTTTAACCAGGAAACCCCCTTAACTTGAACTCCCCGAAGTCCCTTCACTCGGAGCCTCTTCCACTTCGGGAGCCACTACCGTGGCTATTGTCTGAAGCGGGTCACTTGTGATCTTTACCCCTTCAACCTTAAGGTCCATCACGTGAAGCGAATCACCTATGTCGAGATCCGAAACATCCACCCTTATTACCGGAGGGATCTTGGCCGCTATTCCTTTCACTTCAACCGAACGCACAAAAACCTCCAAAACCCCACCTTTTTCCACCCCTTTGGGCTTTCCTACGATCTCAATGGGCACCTCCATGTAAATCTCTTCTTCAAGTTTTACCCCTTGAAAGTCCACATGAAGCACTTGATCTTTCAAGGTATCCCGTTGGATCTCTTTGAGGATGGCCGTCTTCCTCACCTCTTCGTCGCCAAGCCCCTTTATGACCAACGTAAAAATGGACCTTCTTCTCTCAGGTGTGGAAAAGGCCTTTCTCAAATCGCTAAGCTTTACCGCTAAAGGTATCGCCTCTTCCCCCGAGCCGTAAAAAACAGCCGGAATCATGCCCTCTTTCCTCAATCGCCTACAAGGCCCCTTTCCTAACTCCTTCCGATAGAAAGCTTCAAGTTCGAGTTCTTCCATTTTACTCCTCCTTCTATTCAAAAAGAACGCTCACCGATTCGTTAAGGTGAATTCTCCTAACGGCCTCCCCAAACAGTTTACCCACCGAAAGGACCTTTATCTTTCCACACTTTTTGGCCTCTTCCGAAAGGGGAATGGTATCGGTAACGATGAGCTCTTTAAGGGGAGACTCCAGGATCCTTTGAACCGCATTCCCCGAAAGCACTGGATGAGTACAACAAGCATAAACGGCCGAAGCCCCCTTATCAAGAAGAGCCGAGGCAGCTTTAGTAAGGGTCCCACCCGTATCGACCATATCGTCAACGATAACCGCCGTTTTACCTTTCACATCGCCTATTATGTTCATCACCTCCGCCACATTGGCCCTTTCTCGCCTTTTATCAATTATAGCCAAAGAAGCTTTAAGCCTCTTGGCAAAGGCCCTCGCCCTTTCCACTCCCCCGGCATCAGGCGAAACTATAACCAAGTCATCCTTAAAGTGCTCTTTTATGTAATGAAGAAGGACCGGCCTCGCAAAAAGGTTATCCACCGGTATATCAAAAAAACCTTGAATCTGCCCCGCATGAAGATCCATGGTCAAAACCCTCGAAGCCCCGGCGACCGTTATCAGATTGGCCACAAGCTTGGCCGAAATGGGTTGCCTGGGAGCCACCTTCCGATCCTGACGAGCATACCCATAATAGGGAATAACTGCAGTGATCCTGCCAGCCGAAGCCCTTTTGGCAGCATCTATCATGATTAAAAGTTCCATCAAGTTATCATTAACCGGTGGGCAGGTAGGCTGAATGATAAATACGTCCTTACCCCGCACGTTCTCGTTGATCTCCACCGAGATCTCACCATCACTGAAGGTCTTAACCTCCGCATTACCCAAAGGAATACCCAAATGATCGCATACCTTTTCCGCAAGGGGTCGATTGGCATTTCCCGAAAAGACCTTAAGCTCCCCATCTATTCGAAAAATCGCCACCTCTTCTCCCCCAATAAAAAATTTTGGCTGGGGTGGGAGGATTCGAACCTCCGAATGCGGGATCCAAAGTCCCGTGCCTTACCAGCTTGGCGACACCCCAACCTTAAAGCGTCTCGACCAGAAAGACCTCCCAATTAAAGGCTTTCAAAAAATCCAAAGCACTTCGCGCTTCCTCTTCCCTTTCATAAATGCCAAAAACCGCCGAGCCACTTCCAGTCATTGAGACCCCCTTTGCCCCCCTTTGCCGCAATAAGTTTTTCATCTCCCTTATCTCCGGCAAAACCTCTTCGCCCACCTGCTCCAAAGCGTTATAGAGAAAATCATCCCATTTTCTCGGGGGAAAATCCCTTATAATTCTATTTTTGCCTTCCCCTTTTGTCAAGGATAAGTCATATAAGCGATAAATGGTGGAACTTGAAAGGGGCTTTTTCGGGTAAATGATCACCATGAACAACCTAAGAGGTGGAAGCTCCCGGATGATCTTCTCACCTCTTCCCCCAATCAGGGCGGGTTTACCCTTTATGAAAAAGGGAACGTCCGAACCGAGTTTAGAACCAAGCTCCAAAAGCTCCTCCTCTTGTAAACGGAAGCCTGACAGTTCCATGAGTCCTCTAAGGGTGGAGGCGGCGTCACTCGAACCACCTCCAAGGCCAGATCCAACGGGTATGTTCTTTTTAAGGTTTATTTTTACTCCCATTTTTAAGCCCGTATATTGGAGGAAAAGCTTTGTGGCCTTAACGGTCAAATCCTCTCGGGGTACTTCAGGATGGTCACATTCAAATTCGATCCCTTCCTCTATCCTTTGAAGCAAAATCTCATCCCACAAACTCACCGGATAAACCCAACTCAGGATCTCGTGGTAATTATCCTCCCTCAACCCCAGTATCTCGAGCCTGAGGTTGACCTTAGCAGGCGCTTTTAGTGTGACGGTCTTCTTTACCTCCATCACACTAAAATTTAATCTACCTCAAAGTTTGGAAAGAAAAGAAGACACTTGTCAAAGTGAATTTTCGTCATTATAATTTCTTTGCCTGCTTATGAAATTACTAATAGTTGCCAATCGTCTCCCCATAAGCATCAAAAGCCTTAAACCCTTAGATTTCCAGAGAAGCCCAGGAGGGTTAGTTTCAGGCCTAGAAAGTTTCATCAAGAAATCGGGCATATCTTCTTGGCTTTGGATAGGCTGGTCAGGATCCGGCCTGAAGAAAAAGGACATACAAGAAATAAAGGACCTGCTTCTCCAAGAATACCATTGCCTGCCAGTTTACGTCCCCGAAAAACTCATGGATAAATTTTATAACGGTTTTTGTAACAGAACCCTTTGGCCCCTTTTTCACAGTATGCCTACTTTTGCGACTTATGAAAAAACCGCGTGGGAAAGCTACCTTGAAGTAAACCGGACATTTTTAAAAACCATCTTAGACCATGTGGAGATTGAGAAGGAAACTTATATATGGGTTCATGACTATCATTTACTTTTACTTCCCAGTATGTTAAGGGAAGTTTTTCCTGAAGCTAAAATAGGGTTTTTCTTACACATACCCTTTCCACCTCCGGAGGTCTTTGGTCAATTGCCCTGGAGGCGTGAGTTATTGGAGGGGATTCTTGGGGCAGAT
>CAYZRR010000053.1:0-9367 GCA_964480925.1 uncultured Thermodesulfobacteriota bacterium | reverse complement strand
ATAAATTGAGGAAAAAAGGCAAGTTAACGGAAGAAGACGTAATGGGGGCTTTAAGAGAGGTTCGGTTGGCCCTTCTTGAGGCAGATGTGCATTATAAAGTGGCCAAAGAATTTCTCGAAAGAGTAAAAGAAAGGGCAGTGGGGCAAGAGGTTATGAAAAGTCTAACCCCTGTTCAGCAGGTCATAAAGATCGTAAAAGAAGAGCTTGTCTCTCTTATGAGTGGTGATACCTCCCTTAATCTAAAAGGAAACCCCGCGATTTTGATGCTCGTAGGTCTTCAAGGCTCGGGAAAGACCACCACTGCAGCGAAGCTTGCCTTAAAGTTTAAAAGAGAAGGTTATAGACCTTTGCTTTTACCCCTCGATTCGAGAAGGCCTGCTGCTTCGGAACAGCTTGAGAAATTGGCGGAAAAGATAGGGGTTGTGTGTTATAAAGGCTCTTCTTCTCCTTTTGAACTTTTCGAAAGCGTTCTAAAGGAAACGAGACAAAAGGGCTTTTCTCCTCTGATAGTTGATACCGCCGGAACTTTACATATAGAGCGGGAGCTTATGGAGGAGTTAAGGGAGTTAAAAGAGAGAATCAAGCCGAATGAGGTGCTTCTTGTGGTTGACTCCATGACCGGGCAAGATGCTTTGAACGTGGCTCAAGGGTTTGAGGAAGGAGTAGGAATTACCGGCATTATATTGACGAAACTGGATGGTGATGCTCGAGGAGGAGCAGCCCTTTCCATTAAAGCCGTGACCGGAAAACCCATAAAACTCATAGGAGTCGGCGAGGGGCTTGAAGCACTTGAACCATTTTATCCGGACCGGATCGTTTCGCGCATTTTAGGCATGGGAGATGTACTCACTTTGATAGAGAAGACCCAAAGGGTAATAGAGGAAGAGGAAGCAAAAAAACTGGAGAAAAAAATCAGAGAAGACCGTTTCGATTTTGAGGATTTTCGGGAATATTTGCGGATGTTGAAAAAGATGGGGGATTTGGAAAGCTTGTTAAAACTAATCCCAGGCCTTCCCAAAGTCCTTAAAAATGGTGTAAAAGTGGATTATACTAAGATGCGTAGAATGGAAGCCATAATAAATTCGATGACTATTGAAGAAAGACGGAAACCGCATATAATAAACGCTAGTCGGAAAAGAAGAATTGCGAAAGGGAGTGGGACGAGCATACAGGAGGTTAACCAATTGTTGAGACAATTTGAGATGATAAGAAAGCTGATGAAGGAAATGAAGGCAATGAAAGGAAAAAGATGGTTTGGGGGTTTTCAGTAAAAGGAGGAAGGAGATGGTGAAGATCAAGCTTTCAAGGTATGGTGCCCGACATCGTCCATTTTACCGGATAGTGGTGGCCGATGCGCGGTCTCCAAGGGATGGTAAATTTATCGAGAAACTGGGGGTCTACGATCCTTTACAGGATCCTCCTCTTGTGGAGGTCGATAAAGAAAGGTTAATCCAATGGCTCCATAAAGGAGCTCAATTGACAGATACGGTTGCAGGGCTTTTAAAAAAGGCGGGAATCAGGTTGGAGGCATAAAAATTTAAAAGGAGGAGGAGGATGCAGCTTAAGGATCTAATCGAAACGATCGCCAAATCTTTGGTGGATCATCCAGAACAAGTGAGGGTTACGGAAATTCAAGGGGAGAAGACTTCGGTGATCGAACTTTCGGTTGCCAAAGAGGATCTGGGTAAAATAATAGGCAAACAAGGACGTACAGCGAGGGCTATGAGAACCATATTAAGCGCGGCTTCAAGCAAAAATAACAAAAGGGTAGTCTTAGAGATCATTGAATAAGGAAGACGCCCTTGAGGATTTCATCCTAATAGGGAAGGTCCTGCGACCACATGGTAGAAAAGGGGATTTGAGGATTAAATATTTTAATCCCGATCCCCTCTTTATTTTAAATTACACTCGATTATTCCTTTTGGATCACAAAAGGGGTATTTTCCGATCATTTAAGGTAAAACAGGTTTTTGTAAATAAGGGAAACGTGATCGTGACTTTAGAAGGTATTAACGATCGGGATGCTGCCGAAAGATGGTCACAAAGTAGCATTTACGTCCATCGCGATGATCTTCCGCCTTTAGAAGAAGGAGAGTATTATTACGTGGATATAATTGGACTCAAGGTCTTTAGTGAAGAAGGTGAATATGTGGGAGAAGTGGTGAATATATTTTCTACCGGTAGTAATGATGTTTATGAAATAAAAGGCCCACAGAGAGAAATAATGTTACAAGCTTCAAATGACGTTATTAAGGAAATTAACCTGAAAGAACGCAAGATGATCGTTAAAATCCCCGAGGAGTATTAATAAAAATGGTATTTTACGTATTGACGCTTTTTCCAGAGATGGTGATTCAACCATTAAAGTTTAGCGTATTAGGTAAGGCCATGGAAAATGGGGTATTTCGAGTTGAAGCGATTAATATCCGTGAGTTTGCTCTTGATAAACATAAGACTACCGATGATTATCCCTATGGTGGTGGACAAGGGATGATAATGAAGCCGGAACCGGTAATGCGGGCTATAAAGTTCTTATTAGGTCAAGATCCTAAAATTTGGTTTATATTGCTTAGTCCTCAAGGTATATCTTTTTCTCAAAGGACTGCCCAAAGGCTTTCTAAATTTAAAAAATTGGCCCTTATTTGTGGCCGTTATGAGGGGATTGACGATAGGGTAAGGGGGTATGTGAACGAGGAGATTTCAATAGGGGATTATGTATTGACAGGAGGGGAGTTTGCGGCTTTAGTGATAATAGATTGTGTAGCGAGGCTTTTGCCGAACGCTTTACACCGAGCTGAATCTGCTCAAGAGGAGTCCTTCAGCGAGGAGCTGCTGGAGTATCCCCAATATACGCGTCCCCCCTTTTTCGAAGGAAAGAGGGTTCCTGAGGTCTTGCTTTCGGGCAATCATAAGGAGATAGAAAATTGGCGTAGGAGACAAGCCCTACTTAGGACTTGGGTAAGGCGTCCTGATCTTTTAAAAAGAGCAAGATTAAAGGAAGAAGATAAAAGGTATTTATCGGCATTGGAAGATGGATACTGAGAGGGTTTTTTTAGCGCTTTTGCATTGGCCCATTTATGACCGAAATGGCAACGTGATAACCACGGCTTTAACCACAATTGATATCCATGACTTAGGCAGGTTGTGTAAAACTTATGGCCTCGGTGGTGTTTACATAGTGAATCCTTTATCCTCACAGATTGAGCTTGGGGAGAGGATGGTCAAGTATTGGCGTGAGGGACCAGGAGCTTCCTTTAATCCATTGAGGAAGATGGCTCTGGATAATATAAAGTTTAGCCCTACGTTGGAAGATGTGCTCTCCGACCTTCAAGCAAAGTTCAAGGAGAGACCTAAAACAATTGCCACAAGTGCGAAAAGATGGCCGAAGATCATAGGATACCGGGCTTTAAAAGAAGAAATGAAAAAAGGGGGGCTTTTCCTTTTAATCTTTGGAACTGGATGGGGACTCACTCGGGAATTAATAATGTCCTGTGATATGGTACTGGAACCGATAGAGGGAAAGGGGTATAATCATCTATCAGTCCGCACGGCAGCGGCGATCATTATCGATAGGTTGTTTGGGAGGTGTGAAGATGAAAGAAATGATTCGTGAGGTAGAAAAGGAATACTTGAAATCAGATATTCCGGAGTTTTGGCCAGGGGATACGGTGAGGGTGTATTATCGGTTTCCAGAGGGAGAAAAGGAAAAAATCCATATATTCGAAGGGGTTGTCATAAGAAAAAGAGGGGGAGGAACGAGGAGTACTTTCACGGTGAGAAAGGTCTCTTATGGGGTAGGGGTGGAGAGGATCTTTCCCCTTAATTCTCCCAATATCGAGAAGATCGAGATTGTGAGGCGTGGTAAGGTAAGGAGGGCTAGGCTTTATTACCTCAGAGAAAGAACCGGAAAAAGTGCCAGGATCAAAGAACGAAAGTAAATCCTTATGTAGCCCGGATAAATGCCAAGGTTTTGTCTACTGTCAGGAAGGTCTGTGTGCTGGGATCGATGAGGCAGGACGAGGGCCGTTGGCCGGTCCGGTAGTGGCAGCTGCTCTTATCATCAATCCTAAGGAATTGGTTTCCGAGATAAGAGATTCCAAAGCTTTGAGTCCGAAACTTCGGGAAGAGCTTTACGCTTATCTTATTTCCCGAGCTCGAGCTTGGGCCATTTCTTCAGTAGGGCCGAGGACTATTGAAAGGATAAACATACTCAATGCCTCTTTACGGGCTATGCGCCAAGCGGTTCTAAAACTCAAGTTAAGGCCAAAGATCCTCATAGTAGATGGCCCCTATGCTATTCCCGAACTGGATCTTCCTCAAATCCCCCTTATCGATGGGGATGTTCGATGTCCACTCGTTGGGGCTGCCTCAATTTTGGCCAAAGTCACCCGGGATCGAATTATGGATCATTATCATAAGTTGTTCCCCCAATACGGTTTCGATCGCCATAAGGGTTATCCTACCGAAGAACATCGCAAAGCCCTAAGGCAATTCGGCCCCTCTCCCATTCATAGACGGAACTTTAAGGGCGTAGGTGAATAAAAGGAGACTGGGAGAAGACGCTGAGAGATTGGCGGAAGCATTTCTCGAGAGATCCGGTTATAAGATCCTCCATAGGAATTATCGTTGCCATTATGGCGAAATAGACCTAATCGCCGAAGAAAGGGGGATACTCGTATTTGTAGAGGTTAAAGCGAGAAGGTCTAAGACATACGGTTTGCCTTACGAGGCAGTTACCGAGAGAAAAATTAGAAAATTGATTCAGGTGGCCCTCCATTATTTACAAAGACACGGATTATATGGGAAAGTGCCGGTGAGATTTGACGTAGTAAGCCTCGAACTTTCTCCAGGTGAACCGATTATAGAGATAATAAAAGGGGCTTTTTATTTGGAATAAACCGGGTATTTTGAAATTCAAAAAGACCTTGTCAATGCTTGTTTTTTATGATAATAAAAAGGCCACACAGAAGGGAAATATGTAACTTTTAAAATAAAAAACTTTTAAGGAGGAGGACCGATGAAAAAGGCTGATTTGGTAGCAAAAGTGGCAGATGAGGCCAAAATACCAAGAACTGCTGCCGAGAGGGCGATAAACGCTTTTGTAAATGTGGTAACCGAAGCCCTCAAGGCAGGAGATAAGGTGGCGTTGCCCGGTTTCGGTACCTTCATGGTAGCTCAAAGGGCTGCCCGTAAAGGAAGAAACCCTCGAACGGGCCAGGAGATAACTATCCCTTCGGTTAAAGTCCCGAAATTTAAGGTGGGGAAAAACTTGAGGGAAGCTATAAAGTAACCCCCTTTGCCGTGATCCCTTCCGAAGGGATCACGGCAAAGGAAATCCCCTATATAAACCAAATTCCTTCGCCATTTGTAAGGCAGTAAGATATTCTTTTAAGCTTATGCGCCTTGCGATTTCGGGATACTGATGGGCCATATAAAGAGGACGATATTGGTTCATGATGTTTACATAAGTATCTGTGGATATTTCTTCGGCTATGAAGCGTAATATCTCTTTTGTATCTTCTAAGCAATTAGGCATAACTAAATGCCTTATCAATAATCCTCGATAAGCGATGCCATTGTTATCTATTAATAAATTCCCTACCTGTCTATGCATTTCTTTAACCACTTTTTTTACTACTTCAGGATACTCAGGAGCATTACAATATTTTTTTGCGAGATCTGCATTAAAGAACTTTATATCAGGCATGTAAATATCGAATATTCTTTCCAGAAGTTTTATCACTTCTAATGATTCGTATCCGCCACAATTATAAACTAAAGGTATATTTAATCCACTTTCAATAGCATGCTTTAAGCCTTCTACTATTTGAGGAACATAATGAGTAGGTGTGACGAAATTGATGTTATGACAACCTTGGTTTTGAAGGTAAAGCATGATTTTCGCTAAGTCCTTTGGAGTAATAATTTCGCCTTCACCCAGGTGGCTTATTTCATAATTTTGGCAAAATACGCACCGTAAATTACAATGGGTTAAGAAAATGGTTCCTGATCCGTAAAGTCCTACAAGGGGTGGTTCTTCGCCGAAGTGAGGGAAAGCGCTGGAAACCATGAGCTCATAAGGGGCTTTACAGTATCCTTTTTCCCCTTTAAGTCGGTTTACTTTGCATTGACGAGGGCATAGTTGGCAACTTTGGAGTATTTCCTTTAGGAGCTTAAGTCGTTCCTCGAGTTGGCCTGAGCGATAAAGCTGAATGTAAGAAGGTTCTTGGCTTATGGGCATATAAAAAATTTAAAAAAATTTCAAAAGAAGGTCTACTTTGTGGTCTTGAAGGTGAGAGTATATTGTGTTAAAGGCTTACAATAAAAGGAAGTGAGGAACTGTGAAGATGGAGTCCAGAAGGGAAAGATGGGCGTCGAGGGTGGGATTAATCCTTGCGGCTGCGGGTAATGCCATTGGGCTCGGGAATCTGTTGAGGTTTCCCTCTAAAGTGGCCCTTTATGGGGGAGGTGCCTTTATGGTGCCTTACGCTTTAAGTTTTTTCATACTTGGTTTACCCCTCATGATATTGGAATGGGTTGTTGGAAGGACTGCCGGGGAAAAGGGGCGAGGGTCCATGAGTGGAATATTTGGCGTTTTCTTTAAGGAGTCCCGGATTGCAAAGACTATCGGAAGCCTTGGGGTTGCGATTCCATTTTTAATCGCCAGTTATTACCTTTACATAGAATCCTGGACATTGGGTTATAGTTTTTTGTCCCTTTTTAAGGCGTTTTACCCAGAAAAGGTTTCTATGGAGTATTTCCTTGAGAGTTTCCGAGCCTATGTCGCTCCCTCCTCTTGGGCCACATTCTTTTTGGTTTTAACCCTCCTCTTAAACTTTTGGGTTCTCCTAAGGGGGATCAGCAAGGGGATAGAACTGGTGGCTAAAGTGGGGCTGCCCATGCTTTTTGGTATGGGGAGTTTTCTTGCGGTTTTTTCCTTGTCCCTTGAGGGATGGAAAGGCCTTGAGGGATTACTTTTTATGTTTAAACCCGATTTTTCCAAACTCAGAGACTTTCAAGTTTGGATTGAGGCAGCAGGACAGATTTTCTTCACCCTTTCTTTAGGCATGGGGTGTATCGCGGCCTACGCGAGTTATGCTAGACCCAAAGAGGACATCGTAAAAGTGGGGCTTTGGACAGCTACCTTGAATGAGATTGTGGAGATAGGCCTTGGGGGGTGTATTGCTATACCGGCGGCCTTTGCCCTGTTTGGGGCTTCTTCTATAGGGGTACTTGCTGCCGAAGGTAGTTTTAGGATCGGATTTGTGAGTATGCCTGCGGTTCTGTTTTCTCTACCTTTTGGTTTCCTTTTGTCCTTCCTTTGGTTTTTCCTCCTTTTCATCGCTGCCATTACCTCTTCTTTGGCCTTAGCTCAGCCTCTTATAGCCTTTTTTGAAGATGAATTAGGATGGAGGCATCAGAAAGCGGTCCTGGTGACAGTTTTCGGTATGAGCGTGGGTAGTTTTTGTTCGGCTTTTATTCCGGGTTTTATAGATGAGCTTGATTTTTGGGTTGGTACTTTCTTTTTGGTACTTTTCGCCCTTTTGGAGGTTTTGTTCTTCGTTTGGATGTGGGGACCTGAGAGGTTTAGACAAGAGTTGATGAAAAATTCTTTCCTTCGTATTCCAAGGCCTGTTGTTTACGTTCTTTTTGGAATCTCAGGGGGGTTTTTGTTGGTGATACTCTATCTTTGGGCCTTAAGCAAGATCGGTGAAGTTTTTGCCACAAGTTCTTGGAGCTTATGGGTCGCTAGGATTTTTATATTGGTTTCCCTTTTGGGTTTGATATTCCTGAGTTTGAAAGCCAAAAGAGGGGATAATAAATGAAGGTCACCGTAATAGGAACTGGTTATGTGGGGTTAACTACGGCTGTCACCCTTGCTTACATAGGCCATAAAGTAGTTGGTGTGGAGAAGGACAGGGAAAAGCTCAGGTTGATTCAGTCCTTTAAAAGCCCCATTTACGAACCGGGTTTGGAGGAACTGATGGAACTTTGTAAAGATAACTTGACCTTCACGGATGATCCCGTGCCTTCGGTCAGCGATTCAGAGGTGATAATGATCGCTGTGGGGACGCCGAGCAAACCCAATGGTCAAACCGACCTTAGATACGTGGAAACGGCTGCAAGAGAGATCGCCGAAGGCTTACAGGAAGGACGGACATACACATTGGTGATAAAATCCACTGTTCCCATTGGTACAAATAGAAGAGTGGCCTACATAGTGGAACAGGTGATTAACGCGAAGAAACCCAAGGATAACATAAGGGTTAATGTGGCTTCTAATCCGGAATTTTTAAGGGAGGGGTCCGCCATAAAGGATATGCTTTATCCCGATAGGATCGTAGTTGGGAGTAGAGAACCCGAGAGCGTGGATATTTTGCGAAGACTTTATCGACCCATTTTGGAACAAACTTTTGAACCGCCTCCCTTTTTACCAAGACCCGAAGGTTATGATCTCCCTCCTTTTATAACCACGGACCCGATCAGTGCGGAGATGATCAAATACGCGGCCAATGCCTTTCTGGCCATGAAGATAAGTTTCATTAATGAAATAGCCTCCCTTTGCGAGAAGGTAGGGGCTGACGTAACCGAAGTGGCCAGAGGCATCGGCCTTGATCCCCGTATTGGGCCCCGATTCTTAGAAGCAGGGCTTGGATGGGGAGGGAGTTGTTTTCCCAAAGATACCGCAGCTTTAGTGGCCATGGGAAAGGAACTCTCTTGTCCCATGCGGTTAGTAGAGGCCGCTCGGGAGGTGAATTATCGGCAAAGGGAAAGGGCGGTCGAAAGGCTTCAAGAGGTCTTAAAAGGGGTTAGGGGAAGAATAATAGGCCTCTTAGGGTTGGCTTTTAAGCCCGGTACGGACGACGTTCGGGATTCACCATCTATTGATATCATTCACATGTTGCTTCAAAGAGAGGCCCATGTGAGGGTAAACGATCCAGTGGCAATGGATAATGCTCGTAAGGTCTTACAAGGGCTTGAAGTGGAGTTTGTGGATGACCCATATGAGATAGCGAAAGGGGCTGATGCCCTTCTTCTGGTTACTGCCTGGCCTCAATATCGAAAGTTATCCCTTAGGAAATTGGCTTCAGTTATGCGAACTCCGATTCTATTTGACGGTCGAAACTTTTTTGAACCAGAAGAAGCCCGAAAGGCAGGATTTGTTTACCTTGGTATTGGGCGTTAAAGGGCCCATCGAATATTGCTCGATGGGCCCTTTTGATTTTTTATTCTTCTGGTATTAGGAATTCCCTGGCTATTTGTTCCCAGTTTTGGGGATCTATCATTCGGACAAATCCGCTCACCGGAAGACCACCGTCTTGATACATAAGCCCAAGCTCACCACCAAGCCTACCCCTTAACCTAT
>CAYZRR010000052.1:0-7523 GCA_964480925.1 uncultured Thermodesulfobacteriota bacterium | reverse complement strand
TAAGCCTATAGATCTCCTTTTCTGTTATTCGCCATTTAAGATCAGGGTTACGTCTCACTACTCCAAGCCCACTGCAAGGGACATCTACCAACACCCGATCGAATCCCTTAAAGCTTATGGGTTTTGTAGCATTATAGCGGTGAATCTTCACTATGTTAATGCCTAACCTCTCAAGGTTTTCCTTCATCCATTTTATCCTCCAAGGGTTTACTTCTAAAGCCACAATTTCACCCTCATTTCCCATTAGTTCAGCCATGTGGGTCGTTTTCCCCCCTGGAGCAGCACATACGTCCAAAATCCTCTCACCCTTTTGGGGAGAAAGGATTAGGCTCAAGAGTTGGGCTCCTTCGTCCTGTACTTGAAATAAGCCTTCTTTAAAAGCCCATGACTCAAGGACCCCCTGGGGCTTGTGAAGGATTATACCTACTGGACTCCAAGAGGTAGGTTCTGGCAGAAAAGGGGAGAGTATCTTCATCAGGTCTTCCCTTGAGGTCTTGAGTATGTTGGTACGGATGGTAAAAGGAGGGGGTTCGTTTAAAGCTTTAAGAAGGGCTTCTGTTTCATCTCCAAACCTTTTCTGTAATTTATTTACCAGCCATAGGGGAAAGGACCATCGAAGTGAAAGCCTTTCCAAAGGGTCGGGAGAATCAGGAATTAAAAGTTCTTTCTCTCGAGCTATATTTCTCAAAATGGCGTTTACCAATCCGCCTGCCTTTTTCCCTTCCTTCTCCTTCACGAGTTCAACGGATTCAGAAACTGCAGCCCAAGGAGGAACGCGATCGAGGAACAAAAGTTGATAAGCCCCGAGTCTAAGGGCATTTCTAACTGTAGGGGAAAGGGAACCTATTCCTTTTTGAAGGAATCTTTCTATAGACCAGTCAATCCTCTTAATCCACCTCACGGTTCCGAATACCAGTTCCCTAGCAAAGGCTTTTTTTAAATCCGTTAAGCCTTCTTTTCTGACAGCCTTTTGAAAGAGAAGATCTAAGGAAGGTTTCCTTTCCTCCCATTCCAGGAGCACTTTTAAGGCCAAAACTCTTGAGGGATCCAATGTTTAAATCCCCATCCTCCTTGCCATCATCTCAAGCCTTCTTATTCGTTCCTCAATGGGAGGATGAGTGCTGAAAAGGGTCAAAATGTCCTTTGCTCGAAGGGGATTCACTATAAACATATGGGAGGTAGCGGGATTGACCTCCAAGGGTAAACGTTTGGCAAAAGCGTCAAGCTTAGCCAAAGCCCTTGCCAAGAAACGAGGATTCCCACAGAGTTTGGCTCCTCCTTCGTCTGCCAAATACTCACGAGTTCGAGAAATGGCAAGTTGAATAAGCATAGCCGCAAAGGCAGCTAAAGTGGTGAATATGATTAATCCCAAAAGCCCAAAGATATTGCCTCCCCTGTTATTCTCCGAGGACTCACCAAATCCTCCCAAAAAAAGGCTCCAACGCGCCATCATGGCCAAATAACTTAAGGCTCCAGCTAAAGTAGCAGCGATTGTGCTTATCAATATGTCCCTGTTTTTTATATGAGATAGCTCATGCCCAATGACGCCTTTAATTTCTGATTCATCTAAAAGCTTCAAAAGCCCCTTTGTGACGGCCACAGCGGCATTTTGGGGGTTTCTGCCTGTAGCAAAGGCATTGGGTGAATCGGTATCGATTAAATAAAGGCGAGGCATAGGAAGATTACCCCTCTGGCAAAGTTCACGGACAATGCGGTAAAGGCCAGGAAGCTCATGCTCTTTGATTTCCTTTGCCCGGTACATCGTCAATACGATCTTATCGCTGAACCAATAGGCTATAAAGTTCATTAACCCTGCAAAGATTAAGGCTACCAATGCTCCTTCTTTTCCACCTATAAGATGTCCGATCCATATGAAAAGAGCAGTTAAAATGGCCATCAATAAGGTTGTCTTAAACCACTTCATCAATTTTCATCACCCCCAGCAAAAATTTTCTTACTTTCAAAATTAACCGATTCTTTCCCCCACATCAAGCCTATGCCCTCGTAAAAAATCGAGACTCGATATCCTTTTCCCACCTTCAAGCTGTAACTCCCTGATTATCAAGGAACCATCGGAGCAAGCTATCTCTATTCCTCCCTTAAGGCCTATTATGGTTCCGGGTTCTCCTTTCCCCTCTCCTAAAGAAGCCTTCCATATTTTGAGAAGCTTTCCCTTCCAAAATGTATAGGCACAAGGCCATCCTTCAAGGGCCCTCACCTTATTCCAAACCTCTCTTGCTGGTCTATTCCAGTTTATCAAGCCTAAACTTCGATCGATTTTCTTAGTGTAACAGGCCTTTTGGTGATCCTGAGGAATCGGCATTAAGGTACCCTTTTCCATTTCTTCAAGAGTTTTAAGGATTAATTGAGCCGAAAGATTACTTAATTTCTCCAAAAGTGAGGAATAGTTATCATCGTCCTCGATGGAAACTCTTTCCTGAAGCAAAATCGGACCCGAATCAAGCCCCTCATCCATAAGGAAAGTTGTGACACCCGTTTCTCTCTCGCCTTTGAGAAGAACCCATTGAATGGGAGATGGACCCCGGTATTTGGGCAAAAGCGAAGGATGCACATTTATCGCCCCAAAAGGAGCCAAATTAAGGTACTCCGAAGGTAAGATTTTACCGTAGGCAGCTACCACTAAAACCTCTGGTGAAAGGCCCTTTAAAATCGCAAGGACTTTTTGATCTAAATTTTCCGGATCAAGGATAAATAGCCTTTCTTTTTGAGCGAAAAGCTTAACCACCGTTGGAGCGGGCTTTCTACCTCTGCCTTTAGGACGATCAGGCTGGGTGATTACCCCCACTATTTGATGAACTTTTTTTAAAGCCTCCAATACACTCAGTGAGAAAGGTGAGCTACCGAAAAAAAGGAGGCGCATCTATTCTTCCTTCGATTTCTTCCTGAGTTTTCTCTCGATAAGGCTACGTTTAAGGGGGCTTAAATAATCTATAAAAAGGATCCCCTCCAGGTGATCGATCTCGTGTTGGAAACATATGGCTAAAAGCCCCGAGGCCTCTATCTCAAGGGGATCACCCTTAAGGTCCAACCCCTTAACTATCACCTTCGAAGCCCTTGGCACAAGGCTTTTTATACCTGGGATGCTCAGACAGCCCTCTTCGCTTATGATCTCTCCTTCTTTATAAACTATCTCGGGATTTAACAGAATTTTAAGATCCGGTTTCCCCTCCGTATAGCTCACATCCACCACAATCAGTCTCAGCGGGAAACCCACCTGGGGAGCTGCAAGCCCAATACCCGGTGCGGCATACATGGTTTCAGCCATTTCCCGAGCCAAGTTAAGGGTACTCTCGTCTATATCCCTTACAGGCTCCGCTTTCCTTCTTAAGATAGGATGTGGATATCTAATTATTTTTAGCATTTCTAAGGTAGATTAACATGGAAAGGGAAAAGATAAAAAGCCCCATCATAACCCATTGATTGTGAGAAAGACCTAAGAAATAGGACCGAGGATCACCCCTTAAAAATTCGTTGAAAAACCTGAATAAACTATAACTCAAAGTAAGGCTCCAAAAACTAATACCATCGCCTTTTGGTCTAAATCTCATAAAAAAGGCAAAAGAGAGCCAGAAAAAAAGGGATTCATAAAGTTGAGTTGGATGAAGCCGAATCCCTTGAGGCGCTAAAGAATTGGGGTCAGAAAAAACCACACCCCACGGAAGGTCTGTCATTCGACCATAGCAACAGCCAGCTGAAAAACAACCTAACCTTCCCATCCCGAAACCGAAACAAAGACCTAAAACCGAGGCATCAAGAACTTTCCGCAAAGGAAGCCTCCACCTTCTTATAAGCAATATCGCCAACCCCACACCCGGAAGAAGCCCCCCGTAAAGGACAAGTCCCCCTTCCCATATTTTGAAAACGTCCATTATGCTTCTGTAGTCATGCAAATGAAAGAACACAAAGATCAATCTCGAGGAAAGAACCCCACAAAGAACCGCCCAGAAGGCAATATCCCCCGCCTTTTGAGGAGGAAGCCCTAATCTTTTTGATTCTCTCTCGAATAACACAAAACCAAAAAATACGCCACAAGCCACAAGGAACCCAAAAGTGGGTATCCTAAGAGGACCTATCGACCAGAGAATTGGATGCATCCCTTCTTCTCCTGAGTTCCGCTAAAAGTACAAGTCCTATACCCACACTAAGTGCCGCATCGCCCAAGTTAAAAACAGGCCACCTGAAACCCTTGTAACCCATATCTATGAAGTCAATAACTGCTCCAAACCGAATTCTATCTATAAGATTTCCCGTGGCTCCCCCTAAAATTAGGCCAAAACCCGTTTCTTCCATTACCGAACGTTTTCCTCGCAAAAAAAAGGGTATTAACAAAAAGAAGACCACCCCCATCAATACGAAAAACCATCCCATCCCCTTGCCAATTCCAAATAGACCCCCCGGATTAAATATGAAGGTAAAACGAATCGCCTCCCCTAAAACTTCAACGGGTTTACCGTAGGGAAGTTTCTTTAATATGAGAAACTTCGAAATTTGATCTATCAAAAGGGAAAAAAGAAAACACGTTATAAACCAACCCCTTTTCATTCCTTAAGCAGAACCTCAACGCAACGAGGACAAAGCTCCGGATAAGCGGACGAAACTCCAACCCTCTCATCGTAGACCCAACACCTCGGACACTTTCTCCCCTTGGCCTTAAAAACCTTTATATTTAATGAAGGAGCCTCCTCAAGCTCAACCTGCGACACAATGAGGATCTCCCGTAATTCCTGCCCGAAACTTTTTAAAAACTCAATCTCCTGAGAAGGAGCCTCTATTTTAACCAAAGCGTCAAAGGAATGACCTATCTCCTTTCTTCTTCTTGCCTCCTCAAGGACCTTGTTTACTTCTTCTCTTAGTCTTAAAAGCCGTTCCCATCTTGATTCAAGCTCTTCATTTATCCATTCCTCATTCACTTCGGGGAAAGAGGCCAAATGAACGCTTTCTGGTTCCTCTTCAGTTTTTGGCAAATGTGACCAAGCCTCTTCGGAAGTAAAGGACAAAATAGGAGCCATAAGGATAACCATACCTTTTAGGATCTCATAAATGGCACTTTGGGCCGATCTTCTTTTTGGATGATCCGTGGTAAGGACATAAAGTCGCTCTTTCAGTATATCCAAATACAGAGCGCTCAAATCAACTGCCGAAAAGTTGTGAACAGAATGATAAATGATATGAAAAGAATAGTTATCATAGGCCCCCCTTATCCTCTTCACCAGACGCATAAATTTACTGAGTATCCACTTGTCGATTTCCCAAAGTTGCGAATATGGAATTCGATGCCTTTGGGGATCAAAATCATAAAGATTACCCAACATAAAACGCCAAGTATTTCTTATACGCCTATAAGCATCGACTAATCTCTGGATAATTTCCCCTGAGATACGAATGTCTTCCCTATAATCCTCGGCACAAGCCCAAAGCCTCAAGATCTCGGCTCCATAATCATCAATTATCTCAGAAGGAGAGATCACGTTACCGAGCGACTTCGACATCTTTCGCCCTTCACCATCGACGACAAAACCATGAGTGAGTACACTTTTGTAAGGTGCCACACCTCGATTGGCTACGCTACATATCAATGACGATTGAAACCACCCGCGATGTTGATCACTACCTTCAAGGTAGAGATCGGCAGGAAAACCCATCCCCCTCTCTTCAAGAAGGGCGGCCCAACTCACTCCGGAATCAAACCACACATCAATTATGTCCTCTTCCTTTCTGAAAGAAGTCCCACCACATTTTTCACAACCTATATTCGGTGGAAGAAGCTCCTTCTCCTGCCAAAGGAACCATATATCAGCCCCTTCTTTTTCCACCAAAGAGGCCACATGCTCTATCACCTTCTCCGAAAGCAGGATCTCACCGCAGTTATTACAATAAAAGGCCACAATGGGAACTCCCCATGCTCTCTGGCGGGAGATACACCAATCGGGCCTTGTGAGGACCATATTATAGATCCTCTCTCGACCCCAGGAAGGGATCCATTTGACTCGGTTTATCCACTCAAGCAGTTTTTGTCTCAAGTTTTTGTGCTCAAGGGAAATAAACCACTGATGGGTTGCCCTGAAAATGATGGGGTTTTTACATCTCCAACAATAGGGATATGAGTGCTCAACCTGAGAAGCATGAAGTAAAAACCCTTTCTCTTGAAGGAGTTTTATAATGTGTGGGTCAGCATCGAAAACAAACTGGCCTTGGAACTCCGGAACTTCTTGAGTGAAACGCCCGCTTTCGTCAACGGGCGCGTAAATATCAAGACCATATTTGAGTCCGCTTTCATAATCCTCTTCACCATGTCCAGGCGCTATATGAACACAACCACTTCCGGTATCAAGGGTTACATAATCGGCTAAAATGACACGGCCTTCTCTTTGCATGAAGGGATGTCGGTACCTTAACCCCTCAAGTTCCCTTCCTTCTACCTTGTGGACCACTTCCCATTTTTCTCCGAGAAGATCCATCACATAAGGGAAAAGTCGATGAGCCATCAATAAAAGCTCATTGCCTCTTGAGAGAAAAACGTACTCGTAATCCGGATTAACCGCCACAGCCAAATTAGCCGGAAGGGTCCAAGGGGTGGTAGTCCAAATCACAATAAAAGCTTCCCTTGGATCGGATAAAAGCGAGGAAAACTTCTCATCCTTAACAAACGGGAACTTCACATAAATTGAAGGCGCCTTATGGGGATTATATTCCACTTCGGCTTCCGCTAAAGCGGTTTTACAATGAGGGCACCAGTAGACCGGTTTTTTACCCCTATAAACGTAGCCCTCTCGGACGAATTTTCCAAATTCTCTAATTATTACAGCCTGATATTTCGGGTCCATGGTCAAATAAGGAGTATCCCATGTACCAAAGACTCCAAGTCTTTTAAACTCTTCCTTTTGTATGTTTACGAACTTAATAGCATAGTCTCTACACAGTTTCCTTATCTCCACTTTACTTAACCTGCCCTTATCGCTTCCTAGCATTTTTTCAACTTCATGCTCTATTGGCAAACCATGACAATCCCATCCAGGAACAAAAAGGACCCTAAATCCCGACATGGTCTTTGATTTGACGATAAAATCCTTAAGGATCTTGTTCAAAGCGGTCCCCATGTGAATGTGCCCATTGGCATAAGGCGGACCATCGTGAAGAAGGAAATTCGGAGCCTTATCCCTATGCTCCAGAATTCTTTCATAAATCCTCTCCTTTACCCATTTTTCAAGAAGCTTGGGCTCCTTTTTGGTGAGCTCTGCCTTCATGGGAAATTCGGTTTTCGGCAGATTAAGAGTATCCTTGTAATCCATGCCCCCTCCTTCTCCCATGAGTTTCCATTTTGCTCCTTTTTCTTTTATTTATCAATACTTTGAAAAACAAATCGGTAAGGGGTAAAGAGATCGGTACCAGTTTTGAGGTGGAAGGGGAAGGTGAGGAGCCTTGGATCAACCTTTCTCAATAGGGCCTCGAGAAGCACTACCGGAAATTTCAGGATGTGGCTGTTCAGAAGCCCCCCTGACCTC
>CAYZRR010000051.1:0-16905 GCA_964480925.1 uncultured Thermodesulfobacteriota bacterium | reverse complement strand
ACCTGTTATCTCAGAAACGACATCTAAAGTATATCTTGAAAAATGTTTCTTTAAGAGTTGAAATACACAATTTGGATCTTTTAAGGTGGGATCCTTCTTTATAACTCCATTTTCATCAACTTGATATTTCCAAGTTGCTTTATCGTACTTTCTCTTCTCAGGATCATATCCAGAGAATACACCGTCTAAGTCTTCAGTATCTTTGAAATTGGGATCAACTAAGAAACTTGCATCCGTATAATTGACTACATAATCTTTGAAATAAAGCTCATTATCAATGATGTATTTGATTAAACCACCAAGAAAAGCTATATCACTTCCTGGACGGATCTGAATAAATAAGTCAGCTTTAGAAGCTGTTCTTGTAAATTTAGGATCGACGACTATTAATTTTGCACCTCTTTCTTTTTTAGCCTTAAGGATCCATTTCATAGAGATAGGATGGTTTTCCGCAGGATTTCCACCCATAACCAAAATCACATCAGCATTTTTGAGATCGATGTAATGGTTGGTCATTGCGCCTCTTCCGAACGACTCTGCCAGAGCCGCCACGGTCGCGCTGTGTCAGATACGGGCTTGATGTTCTATGTAAACAAGACCAAGTGCTCTCATAAATTTCTGCAAGATATAACATTCCTCATTATCAAGGGCAGCTGAACCAACGTGGGCAATCGCTTCAACCCTGTTTACAATTTGACCTTTTTCATTTTTTGTAATGAAGTATTTATCCCTTGTGAACTTTACCAATTTTGCAATTCTATCAAGGGCCCAATCCCAGGAGACCTCTTCCCACTTATCCGAATAAGGTGCCCTATATAAGGGCTTTAAAAGCCTTGTCGGATTGTTTGCCAATTGATAAAGAGAGGCGCCTTTTGGGCAAAGAGACCCTTCATTAATGGGATGATCGGGATCTCCCTCCGTATTTACCACCTTTCCCTCTTTAGAGTAAACGATGATTCCACATCCGACGGAGCAATAGGGACAAATGGTCGTGGTCTCCTTTGCTCCCTTTATCTTCAGTTCTTCTTCGGCATAGGCTTTAACGGGTTTAAGATCGATCCCTATTCCCGTTAAGACCAAGGTACCCAAAGAAAGCTTAAAAAACTCCCTTCGCGTTATCCCCCCCATCTCCTCCTCCTTCAAATTTGTTGCATGGCGTAGCTTATTTTTTTTACAAACATTTGTCAAGCAAAATTATCGCCTTAAAGGTCCTTTTTTTCCCTGTACTGCCTGACCTGATGCATAAAGGCCTCAAGTCGTACGAGCACATCGCCCCCTTCTTGGCCATCGTAAGCGATGTTGAGGACTGGAAAGTGTCCGTTTTCCTCACGGTAGCGTTTAAGGAGGGCGGTGGTAATGGTACCGGGCATACAGGTAAAGGGCATCACATTTACCACTCCGCAAGCTCCTTTCAAGGCATAATCTATGGTTTTACCAATCGTCAATATGGCCTCCCCTTCAAAGGAATCGTGCACATAGGGCTCAGCGAGCTTCAGCAAGCGTTCGGTTGGGGGCTCCTCAGGCTCTTCGATCGAACCGTAAAAGGCCTGAGCCAGTTGTCTCTCGTCCTTCCTTTGGAAATATTCCTTAATAAGGACTCCTAAAAGGTTCCGCAAATGCCCCCTTCTTTTGGCCCTCCTTTTGGCCATCTTGTTTATATAATGAACCCACTCAACAAGCGGAGCCAATCGAACCTCACCTCCGAGCATCTCTATTTTTCTTATCACGTCCTCGTTGGCAAAACGGTTAAGCCTCACGTAAATCTCCCCTACAACTCCTACCTTCGGCTTTGAACCCTTCTGTTTGGTGGGAATGGAGTCAAGGCGTTTTCTTGCTTGAAGGAGAAAATGAATCACCTCTTCTATTTTTGGATCCTTTCTTATCACGTCACAAAAATCCCATAGACATTCCCAATAAACTCGATCGGTCTCCCCCGGATTGACCTCATAAGGCCTTGTCTCAAGGAGCTTTTTATATAAAAGGTCAACCCCTACTATGGCCCACCATCCAAGCCTGGTGAACTTAGAACCCAAAATCCCCAAATCCCTATAAAGTGTCTCGTCTTGGTTGGGTGAATAGATGGGCACCTCATGGAGTCCTAGCTCGTCCAAAACCTTTCGGTGGAATCGATGATATTGACCAAAACGGCAGGGACCATTCCCCGAAGGCATGAAGAAGGCCGTTTTCTTGGGGTCAAAATCGGGCCTTTTGATGACCTTTATCATATCGCCTGTTGTCAAAACACAGGGATAGCACTCCTTCCCCGAAGTATATTTCCTTCCCCAATAAAGGGTCTCTTCGTCCGACTCGGGAAATACTTCAGCTCTAACCCCACAAGCCTCAAAGGCGGCCTTAAAGGCATGGGCGTGATCGCACATGTAAGGAATCCATATGACCCTTTCCACATCCCCTCCTATACGACCTCGTTTTACTACGGGAGGAAGGAACTTGGGGGCATTTTTTAAGCTGTCCAGATAGGCCTCAAGTCTTGTTACAATCCCCGCATCGGCGCTGTGTTCGTCTATCTCCAAGATAAGAGCGGGCTTATCGCCCATTATCTCTTTGAAGAAATGAATGATAAAGGAATCAGGCCCACAACCGAAGTTGGAAATGTAAACGGGATAAAGCCTCTCATCCTCTCTTATCAAATGGGCCGCGAGCAATATCTTCTGACCATATCGCCAGTACATCTCCCTTATGCCTTCCCGGTCAATGGCTTTTTCCAGAGGCAAAAAGTCCATGGGGATCGCCAAAACGCCAAGGTCCCTTAATTTTTCCGGTATATCCAGGTTCACCTCAGGATCACACGTATTGTAAGGCCTTCCCACTATTACAAGGGCCTTCTCCCCGCGGAACAGTTCCTCAAGGGCCCAACGCCCCATCACCTTAAGACCCTGCTCAAACCTTCTCTGAAATTCCCAGGCACACTTTAAGGCCCACCTGACTTCAGAGGGGCTTTTCCCGAGCTGTTTTCCGAAATCGATGAGATACTTCTCAACCTCCTCTTCTCCCCACCCGAAAGGAACCACGGGGGCAAGTAGTTGAGCCCCGTAGTCTTCGAACCTTATGGCCGATCTTATCACATAAGGAAGGGCCTGAGCATAGGGACAGGACTGGGAGTGTTCGAAATCCTCCTTCAACTTGGGGACTCCCACAATTGAAGGCAGAAAAATCAGCCTTATGCCCTTTTGAATCAGATTAAGCACATGTCCATGAGCCACTTTTATAGGAAAACAGGTCTCAGCCACCACCGCCTCAACGCCTTGGCGGATTAATTCTTTATTGGTACGATCGGAGAAAACCACTCGAAAACCAAGCTCTGTAAAGAATGCCCTCCAAAATGGCAAAAACTCGTGAAGGTAAAGACATACAGGAATACCAATCTGAGGAGCATCCTCTGGAAGCTTTTCTTCGCCCGGATAAGCCATAAAGAGAAGCCTTTCCCTCTCCTTAAAAAGGTTTGGAATCTCCGATCTTCTTCTCCGCCTCAAGACATCATATTTTTCACACCTTGAACCGTAAAACAGTGGCTCCTTCTCACCTTCGATGGTCACCTTTCGGATCAAGCAATGGTTTGGACAAGACTTACATTCGAAGGTCTTTATCTCGTAACGCCTTTGGGAGAGGTCAAAACCTTTGAAATTGGATTTCTCCCATGACCTCTCCCTCATGGCCAAAAGGGCAGCTCCTATGGCTCCGGTGACCTCATGGTTCTCGGGGACGGTGATGGGACGCCCCAAGAGCCTCTCAAAGGCCGCCACCACTCCCTTGTTAAAAGCCGTCCCTCCTTGGAAGAAAATCCTCTCTCCTATCTTCCTATCGCCTACGACCCGGTTAAGGTAGTTCAAAGCGATGGAGTAACATAAGCCGGCTACAAGGTCGTCAATCCTGGCCCCTTGCTGTTGGTGATGCACAAGATCAGATTCTATGAAAACCGTGCAACGTTCGCCCATCTTTATGGGATTTTTCGCCTTTAAGGCCAATTCTTGAAAGTCCGATTTTATGTCAAGTCCTAACCTTTCGGCTTGTTCCTCTAAGAAACTACCTGTTCCAGCGGCACAGACCTTGTTCATCTCGAAATCTACAATTACCCCTCGATCCACCCTTATGTACTTGGAATCCTGACCTCCGATCTCAAAAATTGTGTCCACTTCCGGATCTATGTGAATGGCGGCAGTTGCCTGAGCGGTTATCTCGTTTCGAACCACGTCTGCCCCCACAAAATCTCCGGTCAAATACCGCCCCGAACCCGTAGTGCCAACCCCCTGAATATCAACCAAATGCCCTATCTCCTCGCCTATCTCCTTTAAGCCCTGCCTTATGGCCTCAATGGGCCTTCCGGCGGTCATGAGATACCTTTTGGCGAGAACCCTTCCCTCGGAGTCTATCACCACCAAATTGGTGGAAATAGAACCCACATCGATCCCCAGATAGGCTTGGATCTTTTTAAGGGGAGGGATTTTCGGAATATAAACTTTTGATTTATTCTCCAAATGTTCGGGCCTTAAACTCAAAGGCTCCCAGGAAGCGGGTTCGTATTTCAGCGTCTTCAAATATTCCTCAAGGCCCGAAAGACCCTTAAAGCGGTTGACCTTATTTTCCTTCAAAGCCAAAAGAACCGCCCCAATGGCACCCATTGAGGCAAAATGCTTAGGCACCAAAAACTCCTCATCCTTAAGCTCTAACACCTCTTTCAGCGCCTTCCTCATGCCCAAATTGGCTGCCACTCCTCCAATGAAAGCCACAACTGGCTTAAGATGAGCCCCTTTGGCTATATTGCCCTTGAAGTTGCGGGCCAAGGCATAGCATAAACCTGCCACAATGTCGTAATCAGGAGTAGCTATCTGCTGTAAATGGATCATGTCGCTTTTAGCGAAGACACTACACCGTCCGGCGATCCTCGGTGGATTTTCCGATTTCAAGGCTAACTGGGAGAACTCCTCAATGGTAAGTTTCAAACGACTCGCCTGTTGATCGAGAAAACTCCCCGTACCTGCCGCACATAGGGTGTTCATACCAAAATCCCGTATCCTCAACTTACTCCCTTCTTTCTCAAGCAGTATAAACTTTGAATCCTGACCACCTATGTCGATGATGGTCCGAACTTGAGGATAAAGCTTTGTCATAGCCTCACTTTGGGCTATAACCTCATTGTAAAAGGGAGCTTCAAAGAGCTCACTTAATAGCTTCGCCCCTTTTCCGGTAAAGGCAATGCCCTTAATGGTTTCAGTCCCTACTCTTTTCAATATGTCTTCTATTCTCTCTTTAACTACCCTTAGGGGTTGTCCCTTCACCCGGTCATAATGTTCCTCGATCACGTTTCCTTCTTGGTCCATCAAGACGGTATTAGCGCTTATGGACCCTACATCAACTCCTAAGAACAAGTCCTTCATCTTCTTCCTCCTTTATGGGATTATTTAAACTCAATTCATTTCCCAGTTTCAACTGTTGTCAAAGCCCAAAAGGAGTGATATCTCTTTTGAAAAACCACTAAAGGAGGTTTAAAATTGGAACTTTATGAGGAGGTTTTAAGGATAGCCAAGGCCGCAAAGACGGTGGCTCCCCGTTTGGCAAATTTAAGCTCTACCCAAAAGGATGAGGCCCTCCTGGAGATGGCGGAGGGCTTAATAAGGGAAATGGATTATTTGATCTCGGAAAATCAGAAGGATCTCCAATACGCCCAACAAAAGGGGCTCTCTCGAGCGATGATAGATAGGTTGACCTTGAACGAAAAGGTCATAAGGGATATGGCCCAAAGCCTCAGGGAGATCGCTTCTCAACCCGATCCAGTGGGGGAGATCGTGAGAATGTGGCGAAGACCAAACGGGCTTCTGGTTGGAAAGATGCGAATCCCCTTGGGGGTCATAGGCGTCATTTACGAATCAAGGCCTAATGTAACTTCGGATGCCGCCGGTTTGTGTCTTAAGGCAGGAAATGCGGTAATCCTAAGAGGGGGGTCAGAAGCCATAAATTCCAATCTGGCCATTGTGAAGATCATCCAAGAAGCCCTTAAAAAGGCTCATATCCCTCAGGAAGCCGTCCAAATGATCCCCACCACCTCTCGAGAAGCAGTACTTCATATGCTTAAAATGGACGAATACATAGACCTCATAATACCCAGGGGAGGGGAGGAGTTAATAAGGTTTGTGGTGGAAAACTCCAGGATCCCCGTAATAAAGCATTACAAAGGGGTATGCCACATATTTGTGGATGCCTCAGCCGATATCCAGATGGCCATTGAAGTGTGCTTTAATGCCAAGGTTCAAAGGCCGGGCGTCTGTAACGCCATGGAGACCCTTCTAGTCCATAAGGACATAGCGCCTCGCTTCCTGCCCTTAATGGCAGAAAGGTACAGAGAAGCGGGGGTCGAACTGAGGGGTTGTTCGAGAACCAAGGAGATAATTCCTTGGGTAAAGGAGGCCACTGAAGAGGATTGGTATGCGGAGTATTTGGACCTCATTTTGGCCGTGAAAATAGTGGACAATATCGATGAGGCCATTGAACACATCTTGAAATACGGTTCCAAGCACACCGATGCGATAATCACCTCCGATTACCGAAATGCCCAGCGTTTCTTGCGTGAGGTGGATTCCTCAACAGTCTTGGTGAACGCCTCAACTCGTTTCAGTGACGGTTACCAATTTGGCCTTGGAGCCGAAATAGGGATAAGCACCACCAAACTTCATGCCTTTGGTCCGATGGGGGCAGAGGATCTGACCACCACTAAATACATCGTTTATGGCGATGGACAGATCCGAACCTAAAATAGGGGTCTTCGGGGGCACGTTCGATCCGGTTCATCTAGGTCACCTTAGGGTAGCCGAAGAGGTGAGGGAATCCTTAGGGCTTGAAGAGGTTTGGTTTGTCCTTTCTGCCCGTCCTCCTCACAAGGGTGGATTCGCCTATGCTCAAGCTGAAGACCGATGGGAGATGCTCAAAATGGCCCTCGAAAATAATCCCCACTTTAAACCTTGTGACATCGAGTTAAAAAGGGAAGGCCCTTCCTATTCCATTGACACCATAAGGGAACTTCAAAAAAAACTTGAGGGCCAACTTTTTTTCATAATCGGAGAAGATGCCTTCCTGGAGATCAGAACTTGGAAGGAGTGGGAAAGACTGCTGGAAAGCTGTAACTTTGCGGTAATGAAAAGAACTTCGCAAGACCTTACCGGATTTCTTCAGGAACTTGGATACGAAAAAATCACCCCCTCCGAATTTAAGAACAAGAAAGGAGCTTTCCTCTATCTGGTCAAAGTGACCGAACTTGAGATCTCCTCAACCTTGATAAGAAGCCTTATAAAAAGCGGATTATCCATCAGATACCTGGTACCTGAACCGGTTCGAAAATATATCCTCGAAAAGGGACTTTATCGATCATAAGCCCTTTAAGTCTTCACAAAAGTAAAGGGAAAAGCTCTTTATTCTCAAATCTTTTTTGACCACCTGAAACTCCTTAAGGAAGGTGCATTTGGAAAAATTCCTCTCGATCTCCGAGGGTAATTTTTTATTGCTTCCAAGGACAATAAGGGCATCCTTTCCCTTTTCCTCTTTTAAGCCTCCCCATAGCTCAAACTGGCTATTCTTACCTCCATATTGGTAAACCCTTGGAAAGGCCTCGCCATAAAAGGACACTTCCGAAAGTATGTTTCTGTTTGTACCAAGTATAAAAGGTTCCCCCAAAGCCTTCCTCAAGGCTTTAACCTCTTCTCCCAGTTCCTTCCACCCCAAAAGCCTTGAGGTTGGGAAATCTTCCTGAGGCACAGGAGAAAACCTTCTTAGGCTCTCCGCATTATAGGCCACCCCTATAAAGAAAGCCCCTATTAAAAGGGAAACTAAAAGGTTTTTTCCTTTTCCCACCCTCCCTGCCAGAATTAACCCTCCCACATAAGCCGGCGCCCCCCAATTGGCGTAACAAGGGCCGAAAAGACTCTTAAGGAGACACACGAGAAAAAGCAACCCGCAGGACCAAAAGGGTAAACCGTAGGAAGGGTCTCCCTTAAGGCTTTCTTTGAAGCCTCGCCATAGGCCCTTTAAAAAAAGCAGAAAGGTCAAAGGTGTCAAAAGCAAAAACTGTGATCCCAAAAAGGCAATGAAACTAAGAGGGTCAAAAGAAGAGCCCTTTTCCAGAAGAGAAGCCGTATGGCGAAACGCAATAAAACCGTACTTAGCTTCCCAAATAAGATGGGGGAGAAACAAACAGAAAGCGATTAAAAGACACAGATAAGGCTCTTTCCTCTTCAAATAAGGCCTTAAAGAGGGGGTGAAGAGGAGATATAAAAAAAGCGAAACCCCCAAAATGGCCATGGTGTATTTACTCAAAAGTCCAAGCCCGAAACTTACTCCAGAAAGATAAAAATAAACGGCTTTTCCCTTTTTAAGGGCC
The DNA here is from genome assembly GCA_964480925.1 of uncultured Thermodesulfobacteriota bacterium. Taxonomy (GTDB): domain Bacteria; phylum Desulfobacterota; class B13-G15; order B13-G15; family B13-G15; genus B73-G16. The sequence continues at coordinate 8,522 of CAYZRR010000051.1, read as the reverse complement.
AACCAAAAAAGGAACAAGGTTAAGGTCCAAAAGAACACCAAGGGCGGATCTATGGTCATGACGAATCCCATTAAGGGGGTTAAGAGCGTGAAAAGGGAAAGCAAAAAGGCCCTGAAGGCCACTTCAACCCCAAAAAGGCTACGGGCTAAATAAAAGAAGCAAAGACCACTTAAGGCCCACAATATGGGGGCGAAAATCCGGACGAAAACCGCCTTATCCCCCCCAAGGGAAGTGCTCAATTTGATTAAAAAAGCCACCATGGGGGGCTTACTGTAATACCCTAACGAAAGTCTCTTCGACCAGGTCCAATAATAGGCCTCATCTGGGGAAAGGTCATAAGGAGTAATATGGAGGTAAAAAAGAAGCCCCAAAAAGGTGAACCCTAATATGATCCAGAAAAGCTTTTCTTTTTTCATCATGACCTTTTTACTTTAAAGGATCAGGATTTGCCAAGCTTCTTTTTATTATGATACATTGTTAAAATCCTCCCATGAGGGAGCGGTTCTTTAAGGGCGAACCTCCGAGCGATTTGACTCCTGCAATGAAGCAATATCTGGAGCTTAAAGCCCTTTATCCGGATTGCATTCTCTTTTTCCGAATGGGCGATTTTTATGAGATGTTCTTCGAAGATGCCCTATTAGCTTCTCAACTTTTGGAAATAGCCCTCACCACCCGAGAAAAGGGGAAGGAAAACCCTATCCCCATGTGTGGGGTTCCGTGGAAAGCTGCATCCTCCTATATAGCGAAGCTATTGGAAAAAGGCTACAAGGTCGCGATCTGCGAACAAGTTGAAGATGCCAAAGAGGCAAAGGGGCTCATAAGGAGAGAGGTGGTTCAAGTCATAACCCCCGGGATGGTCTTAGACGAAGAGGGACTTCCCCAAGGAAGGCCCAATTATCTGTTATCCCTTTATCCCGGAAGAAAACTCGGGTTGAGTTTTTTCGACCTTTCTACGGGTGAATTCCGAGGGACCTCTCTCGAAGAGAAGGGACTTCTTTGGTCCGAATTGAGGAGAAATGCTCCTCGGGAGATACTTTTGCCCGAGGGCGAAGAGGAACTAAAAGGGCTCATCAAAAGGGAACTGGACAATGTCCTTATCACCATGCTTCCGGAGAGGGAGTTTTTGCCTTTAGATAACCCTCTTATACCTGAAGGCCTCCAGGAAGAACTTCTGGCTTCGGCCAGTGCCGTTTTGAGGTATGTATCCTCCACCCAAGGGCAAGTACCACCTCACATAAAGCCTTTTGAAATCTATCAAGCCGATGCCTTTTTGGTCCTTGATGAAACCACCCAAAAAAACCTCGAGCTCTTCCAATCCCCGGCAGGGGGTACTCCGCTTTTTGCGATTATCGACCACACCCTAACCTCCATGGGAAAGAGAAAGCTCCGAAAATGGCTAAGCTATCCCCTAAAGGATATTTCTTCCATCACTGAGCGACAGGAAGCCATAGAGGAACTCACCTCAAGGCCTCTGGAAAGGCTTAAACTTCAAGAGGCTTTGAAGGGGCTTATGGATCTCGAAAGGCTCTCCTCCCGTTTGGCCTTAAATCGAGCAACGCCAAGGGATCTCGGGACTCTAAGGGATGCCTTAAAGAGACTCCCTAAACTTAGGGAAAACCTCTCTTCTTTTACTTCCCCCCTTCTTCAGGAAATAAGAGAGGGAGTTCGCTTTTCCCCCGAGGTTTTGGACCTTTTGGAAAGGGCTTTGGTAGATGATCCTCCGCAGAGTTCAACAGAAGGGGGGATCATCAGGGAGGGTTATCATGAGGAATTGGACGAACTTCGTCGTCTAAGCCGAGAAGGAAAAGAATGGATAGCTCGGCTTGAGTCCAAAGAAAGGGAAAGAACGGGGATACCTAACTTAAGGATAGGCTACAATCAGGTCTTCGGGTATTACATCGAGGTAACCCGGTCTTATCTTCATCTTGTCCCAAAGGATTACGTGAGAAAGCAGACCCTGGTAGGGGCAGAAAGGTTCATCACCCCTGAGCTTAAAGAGTATGAAGCTAAGGTTTTAGGGGCTGAAGAAAGGATAAAGGGACTCGAATATGAGCTTTTTTGTGAGATCCGATCGATTGTAAGCGAAAAGATAAGGGAAATCCAAAGGATAGGTGATTTTATCGCAACTTTGGACTGTCTCCTCTCCCTTTCGGAAGTAGCCTCCATTAACCATTACGTGAGGCCAAAAGTGGATGATTCAGATGAGATCATCATTCGAGAAGGGCGCCATCCAGTAATTGAAAAAACCTCCCTTGAACCTTTTGTGCCTAATGATACCCGCATAACCCCTCAAGAAAGGCTTCTCATAATAACTGGCCCAAACATGGCGGGAAAATCTACATACATTCGACAAGTTGCCCTTATGGTGATCTTGGCTCAGATGGGGGCCTTTGTGCCCGCCAAGGAGGCCAAAATTGGGCTTGTGGACAGGATCTTCTCCCGCATCGGAGCCATGGATGACATATCCCGAGGCCAAAGCACCTTCATGGTGGAGATGAGAGAAACGGCCTCAATCCTTAAGGAAGCCACCCAAAAAAGCCTCGTGATTCTGGACGAGATAGGAAGGGGAACGAGCACCTATGATGGCTTGGCCATAGCCTGGGCGGTAGCCGAACATTTACATAATGTAAACCGGTCGCGGGTTTTGTTTGCCACTCATTATCACGAATTGATAGAACTTGGGAATAAGCTCCCCTGTGCTCGTAATTACCATGTGACAGTGAAAGAATACCATGGGGATATCGTCTTTTTGAGGGAGGTTCGACCAGGGGGTATGAGTAAAAGTTATGGGATTCAGGTGGCACGCCTTGCGGGTTTACCGGTTGAGGTAATCGAAAGGGCGAAGGAGATCCTTCAAAGGCTTGAAAGGGACTCAAAATCAAGAAACGGGTTTTCTAAGGAGGCGCTTCAGCTCTTCTTGTTTTCTTCACCTAAATTTTCGCCAATCCTTAAGGAAATTGAACAAATAGATCCAGACCAGTTGACCCCTTTGAAAGCCCTTGAGCTCATTTATCGATGGAAAGGGATGACCTCTTCAAAAGATCACGTTTAAGGATGGTGGAAGGGCTTCGCCAAAAAGGGATAAGGGACCCTCGAGTCCTTAAGGCCATGGCTCGAGTTCCCCGGCACCTTTTTGTACCTGAAGCCTTGAGCCACCAGGCTTATTCCGATTTCCCTCTCCCGATCGGCTTCGGACAAACCATATCGGGTCCCTCAACAGTAGCCCTTATGTTAGAGGCCCTTAAGCTTCAAGGAGGGGAGAAAGTACTTGAGGTAGGGACTGGATCCGGCTATCAAGCTGCTCTTTTGGCCGAAATTGGGACAAGGGTATTCTCCATCGAGAGGATCCCCGAACTTGCCAAAAGGGCCCGTATGACGTTGGATCGTTTGGGGTATGGCACGGTTTTAATAAAAGTGGGGGATGGCTCTAAGGGTTGGCCTGAAGAAGCTCCCTTTGAGAGGATCATCATCAGTGCTTCTTCTCCTAAACTACCCTTAAGGCTTTGTGAACAATTAGCACTTGAAGGCATAATGGTTCTGCCCCTTTTGACAGATGGGGAGGAAAGGCTCATGAGGGTAAAACGCTTAAGAGAAGGCTTACTTAAGGAGGATCTCGGACCTTCCAGGTTCGTTCCGCTGGTAGGGGAGGAAGGATGGAAGGAGGAAAAGCTTAAGGGATGAAAGTGATCCCTTTCCTCGGCTTTTTTGTACTTATCTTTTCCATGGTTTTAGCCTGTGCCCCTAAACCAATAAGGGTAGAACCCCAAGGCGTGAGATCCGAAAGAAAAGGCGTTTACCATACGGTCAAGCCAGGCGAAACTTTATGGAGGATCTGTAAGGCCTATGGGGTTGATATGAATAAGGTGATGACTCTCAATCGAATAGAGGATCCAAGTGACATCAAAGCCGGGCAAAAGATCTTTATACCGGGAGCGACCAAAGTGCTGGAAATACCTCTCGCAAAACCATCCGTGGACTCTTCCGTTCCTAAGTTCATATGGCCAATTAATGGTAAGATTCTAAGGGGGTTTTGTGCCGATCCCTCAAGACGTCACGATGGCGTTGACATAAAAGCCCCTTTTGGGACACCTGTTAAAGCTGCGGCTTCTGGCAAGGTAGGGTTCAGCGGTTGGCTTAGAGGTTACGGGAACGTTGTCATCCTCGAACATGAAGGGGGTTTTTACACGGTATACGCTCATAACTCTTTAAACTTGGTAAAGGAGGGAGAGTGGGTCGAAGAGGGACAGATAATAGCCCGGGTAGGGGACTCGGGAAAGGCGGAGGGGGCACATCTACATTTCGAGATCCGGAAAGGACCGAAGCCCTTGGATCCCATGACGTTACTGCCGAAGATGAATTCATATTGAAGCTTTACTTGGAGCAGGTAAAAAGGCATCCTCTCCTTTCGCCCGAGGAAGAAAAGACTTTGGCCGAACGAATCGCTCAAGGTGACGAAGAAGCCCGGCGTAAGATGATCGAATCCAACCTGAGGCTTGTGGTGAACTTGGCCAAAAAATACGCTGGTCAAGGCCTATCGCTCATGGACTTAATTGAAGAAGGTAACATAGGACTAATTAAAGCAGTGGAAAAATTTGACCCCACAAAGGGGTGCCGTTTCTCCACCTATGCTACCTTATGGATCCGTCAAGCCATGGAAAGGGCCATTGTGAGTCAGAGCAAATCCGTAAGGATACCCGGTCACATCTCAACGGAGTTGAGAAAGATCATAAGGACCATAAGGAACTTGAGCCAAAAACTAAAGAGGGAACCCACGATCGAGGAGATCGCCGAAGAAAGTGACCTCTCTCCTAAGGAGGTCGAAAGGCTTATGCAAGCCGCCTTGAAGGTGAGTTCCCTGGAAAGCCCGGTGAACGACGAAGAAGGAGAGGAGTTCACTTTAAAGGATACACTGCGCTCGGAAAAAGAAGAACCCATGTCCCTTACCGAATACCTGGAGATGGTGAAACTTCTCCATTCATGGCTTAAGGTATTGTCACCTCAGCAGAGGAGGGTAATCGAACTCCGGTTTGGGTTTTACGATGGTGAAGTGTGGACATTGGAAGCTATAGGAAAACTTTATGGGGTGACGCGAGAAAGGATAAGACAAATAGAGGCCGAAGCCTTAGAACGGTTGAGGAGTTTGATAAAAACCAAAGACCTCATCTTGTTTGAGGAAATAAAAAGCAAAAAGAAAAAACAATGAAACTACACCTGGCGATACCTTACCCTTTGCTGGAGAAGAGGCTTAAGGAAGTTCTTCAACACCGGATCTCACCGGAGATTTATTTCGAGGCCCAAGTCTTAGAAGAGGTCAATTTTCAAAAACTTACTGAGATAAGAAGCTCCTTAGGAAAAGAAGCCCTTACGCTTTCCATTCACGCTCCTTATATGGACCTCCCCTTAGGAGCCCAAGATCCTGACGTAAGGAGGGTGGTCCGCAAAAGATTTCTCCAAACTCTAAAAGTAGCTGAGAGGTTGCGTCCGTTAAATGTGGTTTTCCATACCGGGTTTTTACCCCCGGTTCACAGTGAATACCGAAGAGTTTGGCTTGAAAGGGCCAAAGAGCTTTGGAGGTCATTTCTCGAAGAAGCCGAAAAGGCAAGCCTTACCCTTTCTTTAGAAAACGTATTTGAAAAAATACCCGAGGAACTCCTGGAAATAGATGAAAGGGGTTATCTTTGTTTTGACCCGGCTCATCTTTTCCTTTGGGGATCTGGGGATCTTGAAGAATGGATGGAAAAACTCGGTTCACGGATAATTGAGATCCACGTTCATAACAACTTCGGAAAACGGGACGACCATTTACCGCCTAATGAAGGCCTTATCGATTTTAAGGAGATTTTGAGGAAGATAAGGGAGAAAAGAGGCATTATTTTTACATTAGAGGTTTTTCAAGAAGAAAAGGCCCTTAGAGCAAGAGATTCTTTCCGAAGGCTTTTGGAGGAGATGGGATGGAGGATTTAAAGAAGGATGGTACTTGTTTTGTCTGTGGTTCCCAAAATCCCAAGGGATTGCACATACGCCCCCAAAAATGGGAGAAGGGGAGCTTTTTCGAATTTGTAGCGGAAAAAAGTTTTTGTGGTTGGAATAAATACCTTCATGGAGGGGTAATAAGCCTTTTGTTTGACGAACTACTGGGTTGGACCTCCAGGTTTTTGGGCTATAAGGCCTTAACAGCCCGGCTTGAGATACGGTATCGAAAAGTAGTACCCATAGGAACTAAGTTGCTTTTTCGAGGGGAATTAAAGGGAGAAAGAAAGGGTCTTTTATTTATAGACACAGTGGCCCTTTTTGAAGATGGCTCTGTAGCTGCCGAGGGCAAAGGGACCATGATGGTGGTAGGGAAGGAGGATCCTTCCCCACCGAAAAATAATTAATCTTCGAGGACGAAGATGACTTCCATTTTCACCCTATATTCGGCTATTTTGTCGTCTTTGACGGCCACCCGGAGCTCCTGGATCCTTAACCCGGTTATACCCCTTAAGGTCTTTATAGCTCTCTTGAAGCCTATCTGAATCGCATCCTCAAAGCTTTTGGGTGATCCAGCGATAATGTGGGTCACACGGGCTACCCTTCCTTCTGACATGGGAAACCTCCTTTTCAGTTTGTTGAAACAACTATAGCGAAGGAAGGGAAATTGTCAAAAAGGAGGAGGAAAAGATGAGAAAGGTAGTGCTTCTGTGCTTGGCGATATTCCCGTTGCTCATATGTTCCGGGATCGTTTATACCATTTTATCCTTGTTCATAGCGGATTTCGGAACCACGAAAACCCAAATAGGGTTACTTTACACCTCTAGTGCCCTTGCTGGAGCCATAAGCTCACCACTTTTGGGAAGGCTCGGAGACAAAATAGGAAAAAGACCTCTCCTCATAGGGGCGATGGGGCTTTTCGTTTTTGTCTTCGGAGGGTTTGCCCTTGCTCGAAATATCAAAGATTTACTAATCATAATGATAATCGAAGGCTCCGCGTGGGGAGCTATCGGTATAAGTGCAACTTCCTTAATAGCTGATCTTGTCCCTTCGGAAAGAAGAGGAACCGCTTTGGGGATCTATAACACCGCTTGGAACCTAGGATGGATTATAGGCCCAATAGTAGGAGGGATGTTCTCCGATAACTTCGGTTTCAGAAAGACCTTCTTTTTTGCTTCCTTTTTCATATTAGGGGGGATCATCTTGGCCCTTCTCATTTTGCCACAAGACCCAAAGAAAGCCTCCGACTCAAAAGATGAGCCCTCCGAAGCGGTTCAGGAATCCTGAAGCCTCTTGTGGCCTTAAGGACCAAATGGATACTTCCCTCCAGGTCCATTCTATGCCCCGGAGAGACACAAAGGGGTTTAACGCCCTTCTTCGTCCTCAAGAGGGCCCCCACCACCTCGCCTTCGTGTCTTAAAAGGGAAAAGGCCCCTTTCCTATCTTCTGGTTCTTCCGCTTCTCCTATAAGAGGCCTCTTGGCACATCCTATGGTTCTTATACCCAAAATTATCCCCAAATGACTCGCTAACCCAAATCTCCTCGGATGCGCTATCCCCTGTCCATCTACGAAAAGGACGTCAGGTAAAAAATCCAACCCTTCAAACAGGGGCTCAAGCAGTGGGACCTCCCTGAAAGAGAGAAAGCCAGGAAGGTAAGGGAAATCTACCTCTCCGATTTCAAACCTTTCCTGGATCACTTCCAGTTCTGGCCAACTCATTAAAATTAGAACCCCCGCCCCCCATCTACCTCGGTAAGAAACATCAACCCCTCCCACCACTTGGGGCTCATCCTTAAGGGATTCGATCAAGACCTCACGGGAAAGCTTCCTCTGGAGTTTTTCGAGTTCTTGGATCTTAAAGGATTTCCTTGAGTCTTCCACCTTGAATTTTGAGGATAAAAGGAGAATCGAGCTTCTCATCGCCCTCCAAAATAGCATATACGCTTTTATACCCCAAAAACGCCCAAAGGTCGGGATCCTGGGCATACGTCTTTTTGTAATCCTCCCTAAACGCCCTCACTTCCTGACGACTGCTTTCCTTATAGAAGGAACAACCTAAAAGGGCACCCTCAAGGTACCGCCCACAAGAAGAAAGTATCCCCTTGGGATCATCCACCTCAGGAGCCAAAATCCTTGTCCCTGCTTTCTCCAAAAAGGCAAGATGTGAGGCTATAAGGCAAACCTTATCACCCTCCGTTACCCATAAGGCTTGGGGAAATTGCTTTATTTCCCTTAAAACCGAGGAAAAATCGGTGGTTTCAGGTGGGTAACTTTTCGTAAAACTCACATTTAAACCCGATTCGAAAAGGACCTTCTTTAAAAAGATCATATCCCTCTCCCCGCTTGAAGAACTCGGATAAAGGATACCGACTTCCTTAATGCCTTCTTTTACGGCAGTCTCTATGAGTCTTTTCATCTGCTTCTGTTCAAGAGACCTTTTAGAAGCTATGGGATCTATCACGTACTCCGCTGCTTTATCCCCCACAAGGAAAGTTACCCGGTAAGAAGCCCTTTCGGGACCAAATATTCCCGCAGCCAAAAAACACCCCCT
>CAYZRR010000050.1:0-7845 GCA_964480925.1 uncultured Thermodesulfobacteriota bacterium | reverse complement strand
ACATTTCAAAGACCAGATGGAGGAAGTGGAGAAATTACTTACCAAGCTCGACCTTGGCCAAAAGCCCATTCTGAGGGTTTTTAACAAAATGGACCTTGTAGGTGAGGAATACGCCCATAGGATAGCCGAACGATATGGAGGAATTGCCATCTCCGCTTTGAGAAAGGAGACGCTTGTGCCTTTGGTAGAGAAGATCGAAAAAATACTGTGGGAGGCAAAGTTAATTAAAGCCTCAGCTTCATTGTCTTAAAAAGAGAATAGGAGGAAGGCGAAAAAAATGCAAGAAGTGGCGGATATAATAGTGGTAGGAGGAGGAACTTCGGGCCTTGCAGCTGCTATTACTTCAGCCGAAATGGGGAGAAAAGTGTTAATTATCGAAAAAGAAGATAGCCCCGGTGGTGTTGGTATATTTGCCGAAGGTCTTTTTGCTGTTGAGAGTGATCTGCAAAAACATATGTATATTAATTACACCTGCGAAGAAGCATATAGAGATTTTTTAAATTTTTCCCATTTTAAGGCTAATCCTGAACTTGTAAGAAATTTCATTTTTGAAACAACTAACACAGTTAAATGGCTCCTTAAGCTGGGGGTGGAATTTGAAGGAATTTTCACAAACGTCCCTGGTGGTCCACTAGTTTGGCATATAGTTAAAGGAATGGGGGAAAACGTAATACAAAAAATGAAGGAGCGATGTGAAGTGCTAGGGATAAAAATATTGTATGGTTTAACCGCTACCCGTTTATTAATGGATGGGAAAAAGGTAAGTGGAATTGAAGTAGTTGATAGAGAAGGAAATCCCCGCGTTTATCGAGCGAAGAATGTGATTATTGCGACGGGTGGATATGCTAATAATGCTGAATGGATTCGTAACTATGGTTATCACCTAGGGAAAGACCTCATACCCATAGGGCATAAGGGAAAACTCGGAGAAGGCATTCGCATGGCCCTTGAGATTGGAGCAGAAAGTGAAGGGCTTGGGGTATTTCAATTGATAAGGGTCAGCCCTTTTGTAGCTCCTGTACCTTTAGAATGTGTAACCTTTCAACCATCGCTTCATGTGAATCAAAATGGTATGCGGTATATTAATGAAACAGTAACGAGCGTTTTTCCCTTTGATGCGAATGCCATTTCGAGGCAACCCGAAAGAACTGTTTATATTATCTTTGACGAAAAACTAGCCAAATATTGGAGTGAAGAAGGAGTGGAAGTCGGGTTGGGGCGCATCATACCTCCAAAGACAAAAATTGACGTACTTGGAGAGATGGAAAAAGTTTTGTCTTCTGGAAAAGAGGGCTTTTACAGAGCAGATTCTGTAGGAGAACTGGCTCGCGCGATAGGGATTCCCGAAGATAATTTGATCAAGACATTTAATCGATATAATTCTTTATGCCAAAGGGGCTATGATTCGGATTTTGGTAAAGACCCGCGATTTTTAAAACCTTTAGAGGGAAGACTTTTTGCCATAAGATGCAAATTGGGCTTCTTAGGAACTCTAGGAGGACTAAGGGTTAACGGAAATCTTCAAGTAGTGACTCCTAAAGGCGAACCCATTCCTGGATTGTTTGCTGCGGGACTTGATGCGGGTGGTCTTTACGGTGATACTTATGATGTCACAGCTGCAGGAACCACTTTTAGTTTTGCTTTGACCTCGGGTCGGATTGCGGGAAGGAATGCTTCATTAATGGGATATTAATTAAGGAGGGGTGAATCATGGCTCTTGATAAGGCGAAGGAGTTAATTAAAGAGCGCTCAAAAGACGGAAAGATAACCTGTGCCCAAGCTCACGAGATAGCCCATGAGGTAGGTCTTCCTCTAAGGGAAATTGGCAGACTTTTAGACGAAATGGGAATAAAGGTCATCGAATGTCAATTAGGTTTATTTCATTCACAAAAGTTTAGACAATGAAAATTAAAGCTTCCGCTATCTTGGCGCTAACAACAATTGATTGTGAAATCAAACCCCTCAGGTGAGGGACCTCAACACTTTTCTCTTGGAGATGATCTGAGGACAAAGGGAAGGGACAAGGTTTGTAAAAGAAGGGAAAGGCCTACTAAGGCGAAGATGGAAAAATCATAGAGGAAACCTAGGCTGAGACTTCCCAAAAACCAGAATAAACCAAAAAAGGCATTAAAAAGGCCATAGCCGGTACCCCTTTTTTCCGAAGGGACGAGCTGGGCAATAAAAGCCCTCATGATCGATTCCTGAGCCCCAAGGCCTATGCCCCATACGATCATGCCCAAAAAGATCAGTTTAACTCCTCCCAAAAATACTAAGGGAGGAGCCCCTAAGGAAAAGATGAGGCCAAGTATTACCGCCTTTAGGCCTATTCGGTCAAAGAGAAAACCCAAGAAAAGGGCCGAGAGGGCATCTACTCCCATACTTAAGGCATAAAGAAGAGGGATCCATTCTTTTGAAAGTAAAGAACTCTTCTCCAAGTGATAACCTATGAGGGGAAAGTCAACAAACCCCGCTCCCAAAAAAGACATGCCCAAAAGGTAAAACCAAAAGGATCTACCGAACCCCTTTACAGTCAACTGGGAAGAGCTTTTTTCGAAGTTTTGAGGGCTTGGATAAAACTTCCTTGCTAAAAGGAGAAACAAAAGGGCTATAAAAGCTGGACCCAATAGGATCAAAAAGGCATCTTTATACCCCTTTTCGAGATAAAGGACGAAACCCATCGTCAAAGGTCCCACAAGAGCCCCTATCTGGTCCATGGCCTCGTGGATCCCAAAACCCAATCCCCTTCCAATCTGGGAGGTAGCATAGGAAAGAAGGGTGTCGCGGGGAGGAGTCCTTAAGGCCTTTCCGACCCTTTCCAAGATAATTAAGACCAATGCTCCTTGCCACGAGTTTACAAAGGCAAGAGCCGGAATTGAAAAGAGGTTTAAGGCATAGCCTATTAGCATCAAGTTCCAGTATCTTTTCGTCTTGTCCGCAATAAGGCCCGAAAAAAGCCTCAAACCATACCCCACAAATTCCCCGAAACCCGAGGCAAATCCCACTACAGCTGCAGTTGCTCCTAAGTAAAAAAGATAGGGCCCAGTGATACTTCGAGCCGATTCGTAGGTCATATCGGAAAAGAGACTGACAAGCCCTAAAAGAACTATGAAATAGAAGGGATTCTTCGTTCCAAACATTTTAAATATCCGAAAGGGCTATGAAATTGTAATTTCTTTTCCTTTCCTTTTCCCTTCGCCAAGAGTGAAAGTTTGGATCACAAAAGGTACAGTGAGGTATCTCCTCAACCTGTTGAACCCCACATTTTTCAAGCTCTTTAAAGGCGCAAAGAGGAAGGTTAAGGTGAGGAACTCCATCTTTTTGTATGATGACCTCCTGGCCAAATTTTTCCAGGAAATCCTCTACTTCCTTTCCCTTAAATTCATAACAGCATCCCTTTATAGAGGGACCCAAAGCCACAATGAGCTTCCGGGGGTCACTTGAGAAAAGCTCTCGCATTTTACTTATGGTCTTAGAGATTATACCCCCCAAAACTCCCCTCCATCCTCCATGAAGGGCTCCTATTACTCCATTTTCGGGATCCCATATAAAGATAGGGATACAATCGGCTGTTCTTATAAGAAGGATTGTGTCTTTCCGATCACTTATTACGCCGTCAAAAGGAAGGGGAAAAGGAGGGATTTTTTCCTTTTTCCTTAAGACCAATATCTCTGTCCCATGGACCTGTTTAAGCCAGATTAAGTTCCGAGGGGAAAAACCCAAGTGTTTTAAATCTTCAAACTTCAAATCCTTAGTCCCAAAAAGGTGAGGGACCTCAATTAGTTTGGCCCTTATAATAGGCATGGATTTTCTCTAAAAGTTCTTCCATGTCTTGACTAAGAGGGGCGGCGAATTCGACCCATCTGTTATCCCTCGGATGAAAAAAACCCAATTTAAAAGCATGAAGAGCAGGACGGGAAAAATTGTCAATCACAGGTTTTAGAGCTTCAGGAATCCTTTTTGTCCACTTTTTTCTTCCATACATGGGATCACCCACCAAGGGATGACCTATGCTACTTAAGTGGACCCTTATCTGATGGGTCCTTCCGGTTATGGGAGTAACCTCAAGAAGTGAAAAATCCCCAAGAATCCTTTCACTTCTCCATAAGGTTACTGCCTCCTTGGCCTTTTTGCCCTTGGGTATTCTCTTAAGGCCATAACGAGGATGATAACCTATGGGAAGTTTTACCTCACCTTCCCCTTCTAAAGGACCATAAACCAGGGCAAGGTAAATCTTTTTTACCTTTCTTTCTTTAAATTGATGTAATAATGCCGCGTGAGCTCTTTCGTTTTTGGCCACCACCAAAACCCCTGAGGTTCCCTTATCAAGCCGGTGCACAATGCCAGGCCTTAAGACCCCTCCTATCGGACTGAGGTCTTTTATCCGGTAAAGTAGGGCATTAACAAGGGTACCGCTCCTTATTTTGGAGGTCGGATGAACCAACATCCCAGGCGGTTTATTCACCACAACTATGTCCTCATCCTCATAGAGGACTTCAATGGGGATAGGTTCGGGTAAAAGCGTGGAAGGTTCCGATTCCTCTTTTAAAATTACCTTAATCACCTCATCACCTTTTAAGCGGAACGAGGGTTTGGCCTTTTGGCCATCGATCAAGACCAATCCCTTCTCGATAAGTTCCTTGATCTTGGTTCGGCTTAAACCCGAAATAGTTTGAGCCAGAAAGAGGTCAAGCCTTAAGGAAGGCCGATCGGCCTTGATCTCGATCTCCCTCATTCTTCTTTCACTATATAAGCCAAAGCTTCAGCTATTATGGGAAGATCCTCTTCGAAAAGTGTCCTCATATCCATTAACAAATACCCTTCAGAAACCCTAACTATTATGGGAGGCTCCCACTGCCTCAATCTCTCCTCCATCTTCTCCACCTCTATATGGTCATGCCTTATGGCCAGAGCCCAACTCGGAAGCTCACTCAATGGAAAGGAACCTCCTCCAATTTTCGAACGCTCCTGCACAATCTGAACCCTTAACCCCTGGGGGGCCATTCGGGTTATGAGCTTTTTGAGCTTTAAAGCGCGCCTTTTAAGTTCTGTAAGGGAAAATGTGATCATCCTTAAATGGGGTATCTCCTTAAAAGCCTTATCCTCATCAAGGTAAGTCAAAAGCGTCCCCTCCAGGGCCGAAAGGGTAAATTTATCGACTCTTAAAGCTCGGCTCAACGGGTTCTTCCTTATCAACTCAATTAGATCCTTTCTCCCCAAGATTATGCCCGCCTGAGGACCTCCGAGAAGCTTATCCCCGGAAAAGGTCACCACATCCGCCCCTGCTTGAAGAGCTCCTTTAACGGTAGGCTCATCCCTTAAACCCCAAGCCGAAAGGTCAAGGAGAAGGCCACTTCCAAGATCCATCATGACCAACAAATTGTACTTACGACCAAGATTTACCAACTCTTCTAAGGACACCTCACTGGTAAAACCGAGGATCTTATAGTTACTGGTATGAACCTTTAACAAAAGCGCCGTATTAGGGCCTATGGCCCTTTCGTAATCGTAAAGGTGAGTTCGATTGGTGGTCCCAACTTCCTTTAAAACGGCGCCACTTTTCGACATCACCTCGGGAATCCTGAAGGATCCACCGATCTCAACAAGCTCCCCCCTTGAAACAATGACCTCCTTCCCCTCGGCCAAGGTGTTAAGGGCCAGAAGAACCGCCCCCGCATTGTTATTGACAACGGTTGCCGCCTCGGCTCCGGTCAATTCCCTTAGAAGATCCTCCACATGGGTATATCTGTGTCCCCTTCTACCTTCCCTTAGGTCATACTCCAAATTCGAGTAAAAACGCCCAACTTCCAATAACCTCTCCAAAGCCCTTTCGCATAAAGGAGCACGCCCCAAATTGGTATGAAGAATTACACCAGTGGCATTTATCACCCTTCTTAAACTCGGACGGATATCATGTTTTAAATTCTCAAGTATGCGCCCCAAAAGGACTTCTCGCGAAAGCTCCTGGAGCCTTCCCTCTTTTAAGTCCGATCTTACTTCGTCAAGGCTTTTTCTTATGCTTTTCAAAACGAGCTTCTTTGAAAAACGCTCGAGATAAGGCCTTACGGCCTCCTCGGAAAGGATCTGATCTACTTTGGGGATCTGACGGAGCTTTTCACTTAGTTCCGCCACTTGACTCTTTCATCCTCTGTTCGATTGCTAAAAGGCTCAAAAGAAGCCTCTTCACCCTAAAAAGATCTACGATCTTTTCGCTTTTTGCCCTTTTTAGGGATTCTATCACCTCTTGCTTAAAGTAAAGGACCTCCCAATCCTCAAAATAGGTGAGTTTCTTCCTTTCCCTTTCGATTTCGTCCTTATAGTCCTTTATTAAGAGTTTCGAGATCTCCTCTTTCAGCATCAGTTTTATTATATAACCTTTTCTTGACGTTTATAAAAGGGCGTGAAAATATTTTCCCCTATGGAAAACCCGAAATTAAGACCATTGGAGATAATTCCCTTCTATAAGGAAGGGAAAAGGCACTTCTTGTTGAGAGACCGCTTGGGGATCGCTAAAGAGGTGGTCCTTTCGGAAAAGGCTTTTCTTATAGCCAGTTTCTTCAATGGTGAAAATGATCTCCGAAGCATTCAAATGGAGTTCATGCGTCGATATGGGGAATTGCTTTTTTTGGATGAGCTTGAAAGGCTTGTAAAGTTTTTGGATGACTGTTTTCTCTTGGAAACTGAACGCTTCAAGAAAAGATACGAAGAACTACTTGAGGAATGGGAAAAAACACCCATTAGGGAACCGGCTTTTCAAAGCCTGGCCTATCCTGAAAAGGAAGACGCTCTAAAGGAATTCCTCTGGGGTTTTTTAAAGGATCAACCCGAAGAAATCCCTTCAACCATAAGAGGCATAATAGCCCCCCATATAGACCTTTACCGTGGTGGTAGCTGTTATGGCTCAGTTTATGGGGTTTTGCGAAAATTAAGGCCTCCAAAACTTGTGGTAATTTTTGGTACTTCTCATTTGCCCATGAAAGGTCCTTTTGCTTTTATCGATAAGGACTTTTCCACTCCGTTTGGCCTTCTCAAAACCAATCAAGAGATACTTAACCAATTGAGGGAAATTTTACCTTACGATCCCCTTGAGGAGTCATTTTTACACAGTAAGGAACACACTATCGAGTTTCAGCTTTTATTCTTACAACTTGTGTGGAACGGCGATTTCGAGATCATTCCGGTTTTATGTAGGTCCTTTGAATTATACCTTCAAGGGCAAGACCCCGAAGAAGACAAGGCGTATATTTTAACTCTTCGATCAATCAAAGACTTTATCCAAGGGAAGGAGGCCCTGGTCGTTGCAAGTGCTGATTTGGCTCACATAGGGCCCCAATTTGGTGATCCCTTTTTGATCGATTACGAAATGCTCTTAAGGCTGAAAATTCGAGATGAAGAAATGCTATCTTTTATCGAAAGGGGTGATTCCAGGGGTTTTTTGGACTATATAAGAAATGAAGGGGACAGAAGGAGGATCTGCGGGCTTCCTCCCATTTATGCTACCTTGAAGGTGCTTGAACCTTTTAGGGGGAAGCTCATAGATTACGGCCAATGGCGGGATCCTCAAGGGGATGGAAGGGGTAGGTTTGCGGGGGTGGGGCTCTTTTCGGCCCATTCGAAAAGGCGACTGGGCTTTATGAGATAAGAGTTCTATCGGTCCTCTTTTCATAAGTTTTAACCTTTAAAAGAGTA
Organism: uncultured Thermodesulfobacteriota bacterium; assembly: GCA_964480925.1. Lineage (GTDB taxonomy): Bacteria > Desulfobacterota > B13-G15 > B13-G15 > B13-G15 > B73-G16. Next base: position 159 of record CAYZRR010000050.1, on the reverse strand, counting down.
TCATCCCCGCAAAACTAACGCTTCCATATCCTTGAGGATCCCGCCATTGGCCGTAATCTATGAGCTCACCCCTCAAAGGCCCAAGCACCCCCAACCCCCCATCAACCGCCCCAACCCCGCACATCCCCCCTCCCCCCCCCCCATCCCCTCTCCCCACCC
>CAYZRR010000049.1:0-9707 GCA_964480925.1 uncultured Thermodesulfobacteriota bacterium | reverse complement strand
GCGTTTATTTCGTCCTTCAAAAACCCTTCTGAAAGAAGTATCCCCTCATATCGTCCAAGAATAAATTCCAGCACCTCTTCTTCGGCCTCGGGTCTTTTCACTTTATCCCTCAGAAGTTCAAAGGCCCACTTTATTGCTTCTCTTAGGTTAAGCCTCCATTTTCTTTTCAAAAGGATCATCACAAGACCTATTGCCTGCCTTCTTAAAGCGAAGGGATCGGAGGTGCCAGTAGGACTTAAACCTATTGAGAAAAAGCCGCATAAATTATCGAGTTTCTCTGCAAGGCTTAAAACGGAGCCGGTTTCACTTTGAGGGAGATCATCGTCGGAAAACTTAGGTTTGTAATGTTCTTCGATAGCGAGAGCGACTTCCTCGTTCTCTCCGGCCTTTAAGGCATACTCCCTTCCCATTATGCCCTGTAGCTCGGGAAATTCCCCTACCATCTCAGTCAAAAGATCGGCTTTACAGAGAAAAGCCGCCCTTTTCGCTAACTCCACCTTTTCGGGACAAACCTTCAGGGCGATCTTTTCACTAAGGGCAACAAGCCTTTGAACTTTATCGTAAAGGCTCCCTAATTCGGAATGAAAAACTACTTCCTTAAGCCTTGGAACCCTTTCTTCAAGGGGGATCTTTAGGTCTTCGTAATAAAAGAAGCTTGCATCCTCAAGACGAGCCTTCAACACCCTTTCGTTTCCCTTTCTCACGACCTCCATATCTTTCGCCAAAGTGTTCGAAATGGCCACAAAATAGGGCATAAGTTGCCCCTTCTCGTTTAAAACGGGAAAAAACCTCTGATGATGCCGCATGGTCGTTATGAGGACCTCCTTGGGCAATTGTAAAAAGGATTCCTCAAACCCCCCAAGTATCGCCCAAGGGTATTCGACCATAAAGGTGACTTCCTCAAGAAGGTCTTCGTCAATGAGGGGATGTCCTCCTACCTGAGTTGTGACCTTTTCTATTTCCTCTCGGATTCTTCGTCTTCTTTCCTCTTGATCCACCAAAACGTAAGCTTCTCTTAATTGGTCAAGATAATCATTTATGCCATTGATTTTAATCCTCTGAGGAGCCATGAACCTGTGACCGAAGGTATAGGAAGAGGCTTCGAAAACCTCCAATTCAAGGACTTCTCCGCCAAAAACGGCCAAAACCCATCGAATGGGTCTTATAAACCTCAGGTTCCTTTTCTCCCATCTCATGCTCTTTGGCATTGGAAGATTGAGAATCAGTTGGGGAAGAAATCCCTTAAGAAGCTCAGAGGTGCTTTTACCTTCTTCGCTCTTCTTAACGGCCACATACTCACCCTTTTCCGTGGAAATCACCACCAGTTCATCTACGCTTACTCCCTGGCTTTTCGCAAACCCTTCGGCCTGAGGGGTGGGACGACCATCTTCCTTGAAAGCCACCTTTTTGGGAGGTCCGATTTTTAAAACTTCAAGGGGGCTTTGGTATTCCTCAAGTAGGCCCAAAATCACAAGCCTTCGGGGAGTCCCAAAAACCTTTATCTCTTTCCCCTCTATTCTTTCTTCCTTAAGCCACTTAGCAAACCTTTCCCTTATGACCTCAATTGCTTGAGGCACAAATCTTGGGGGCATCTCTTCGGTTCCCACTTCAAAGACCAACTCCTTCATCTTTCCTCCTTGAGAAGCGGAAAGCCCATTTCTTCCCTTTTCTTCAAATACTTTTCGGCGCACATCTTCGCCAGCTCCCTGACCCTTAGGATATAACGAGTCCTTTCGGCCACGCTCAAGGCCCCTCGGGCATCAAGCAGATTAAAGGTATGGGAGCATTTTAAACAGTAATCATAAGCAGGAAGGACAAGCCCTTTTTCGATAAGCCTTTTGCACTCGGCCTCAAACTCCTCGAAAAGCTGAAAGAGCATGGGCAGATGGGCCTCTTGAAAGTTATAGTATGACCATTCCACCTCGCCTTGATGATGAATTTCCCCGTAGGTAATCCCATCGCTCCATATAAGCTCAAAAACGTTATCCACCCCTTGTAAGTACATGGCTATTCTCTCGAGCCCATAAGTGATCTCGACCGATATGGGATCCAGATCAAAGCCTCCGGCCTGTTGGAAATAGGTAAATTGGGTTATCTCCATCCCATCAAGCCAAACCTCCCACCCCAGTCCCCAGGCCCCAAGGGTGGGCGATTCCCAATCGTCCTCCACAAACCTTATGTCGTGTTCAAGAGGGTCAATCCCTATCCACTTTAAGCTCTCGAGATAAAGGTCTTGAACGTCCGGAGGAGCGGGCTTCAAGATCACTTGGAATTGGTAGTAATGTTGTAGTCTATTCGGGTTCTCCCCGTATCGACCATCGGTGGGACGCCTGGAGGGTTCCACATAGGCGGCTTTCCACGGTTCGGGTCCCAGGACCCTCAGAAAGGTGGCAGGATTGAAGGTGCCTGCTCCCACCTCCACATCATAAGGTTGAACTATGAGGCAACCTTTTTCAGCCCAAAAGCGTTGAAGCTCCATTATTAACTTTTGGAATTCCATATCTCCAACTCCTCCATTATCCTCAAGGTCATTATCTTCTGAGATGTCTGATGTTCTATAAAGGCCGGAAGAATCATCTTACACTCTCTAAGCATCCTTTCGGAAAAGAGTGGGACCTTTTTCCCATTCAAGATTTTACTCACCCCCTTGATGGTCTCAAGCGATATGGGGAAATCCCCCTTTTCACACCCTTGATGCACCACTCCTCCTTTGCTTAAGGAAAAGGAACCTTCTTCTTGAAGTTCTTTACCGCAAATGACGCATCTCTCAAAAGAAGGCCGGTATCCTAGCTCTGAAAGCATCCTTAATTCCAAAAGCCTCAAATGCTCCTCTTTTGGCAAAAAACGGTCGAGAAAGGTTAGAAATTTTAACACAACCCTCAATGCTTCCGGATGAGGATCCCATAAGGCGGTCATAAGATGCAAAAGCTCAAGGGCATAAAATCCACAGAGAAGCCTTTTTAAATCCTTTCTTATGTTGATAAAAAGCGAAACAAGCTCCGCTTGGTCAAGCCTCAAAAAACCCTTTTTTTCTCCGTCAATGAGCATCTTAAGGTAAGTAAAAGGCTCCAGTTTATTAAAAAAACGCCTTTTACTCCTCCTACCACCTTTGGCGACCACATAAACCCTTCCCCATTTAAAGGTGAAGACCTCAAGTATAACATCCGATTCACCTTTCTCAAAATCCCTTATAATTAGGCCATAGGTCCTTTCCATAATTAACTGAGCATAAAGTAAGCCAACCCCAAATAGATGGCGGTACCCACGATATCCGCTAACGTAGTTATTAAGGGAACTGAAGCTGTCGCCGGATCAACCCGGAATCTGGAGAATAAGAAAGGCAAAACCACCCCTATTATACTTCCTACTGTCACGTTGAGGATCATGGCGATAATTACCACCTGGGCCACTTGAAATCCCCCTCTTACGATCCCCATCACCGAAATCCCCAACCCCATGGTCAACCCTAAAGCCCCGGCCACAAGTAGTTCCCTTCCTACCAGGAGAAACCAGTCCCGCATCTGGACTGTCCCAACCGCCATGGCCCTTATGACGAGGGTAGCCGCTTGGGATCCAGCATTACCAGCCGTGTCTATTAAAACAGGCAAAAAGGTGACAAGGACCACGTATTTGGCGATCGTTTCTTCGAATTGTTGGATGATGCTTCCGGTAAAAAGGTCCATTATCAAAAGAGCTGCTAACCAGACCACCCGGCTTCGATAAAGCTTTCGGAAGGGGATCTCCTTAAGATGGGTTATGATCTCCAAGCCAATCGGTTTAGCTTCGATGGCGGTGAATTTGGTGAAATCCTCAGTCTGTTCCTCGGTCAAAACGTCCAATATGTCATCAACAGTCACTATACCCAACAGATATCCTTCTGAATCCGTAACCGGAAGGGCCACAAGGTCGTACTTTTGAAAAATCTTAACCGCCTCTTCCTGATCTTCAGTAGCATTGATGGATATGACCTTATAATCCATAAGGGATTCTATTGTGGCATCCCAATCAGCAAGGATCAGCTTCCTCAAGGGAAGGTCATCCAAAAGCCTTCCATCCTTATCCACCACATAGAGCACATCTATTGTTTCTGCGTCTATTCCGGTTTTCCTCACGTGTTCTAAGGCTTCGTAGACCTTCATATCTGGCCTTATGGCCACATAATCGGGCGTCATCAACCGACCAACGCTTCCCTTGGGATACCCTAAAAGTTCCAGGGTTTCCCTTCGATCTTCAGGCGAAAGTAGGTTAAGAAGGATCTTGGTTAAGCTAGGGGGTAATTCTTCAAAAAGTTCCGTTCGGTCGTCGGGATCCATCTCGGAAAGAACGGCCTTAATCTGCTCGCTTGTCAAATTCCGCAGTATATATTCTTGGGTATCGGGATCAAACTCCGAAAAAACTTCCGACTGAAGCTTCTTCGGCAAAAGCCTAAAAAGAATTACCCCTTCTTCGGGGCTTAAGCTTCTTATGAGATCCGCTATATCTTGAGGTAACCACTCGGATATGGCATCCTTTAAGGCACGAAAATTCTTCTGAGCTATAAGTTCCTTAAGCTCCGGTTCCAGAAGCTTAACGATGGGATTTATAGGTCTTTTTGCCTCTTCCATGACTTAACGAGTACCTCCCTCGGCCTCACTCCATCCGAAGGCCCGACGATACCTTCCTTTTCCATTCGCTCTATCAATCGAGCTGCTCTATTGTATCCGATCTTAAAACGCCTCTGAAGCGCTGAAACGGAAGCTTGTCCCGTCTGTATCACGTAATTCACCGCTTCCTCATACTTAGGATCATCATACTCGGGATACTCCTCTCCGGGACTTTCCAGTTTTTCCTTTAAAATGTCCAAATTGTATTCGGGCTTCCCCTGATCCTTCCAAAACTCGACTACCCGTTTGATCTCCTCTTCACTGGCATAGGCTCCATGGACTCTCTTTAAACGAGAACTACCCGGTGGCAAAAACAACATATCCCCTTGACCCAAAAGATGTTCAGCCCCCGTGGTGTCAAGAATCGTCCGGGAATCCACTTTGCTTGAGACCTGAAAGGATATACGCGCGGGGAAATTGGCTTTGATAATGCCCGTTATTACGTCTACCGAAGGCCTTTGGGTGGCTAAGACCAAATGGATCCCCGAAGCCCTTGCCATTTGAGCAAGCCTTATGATGGATTCCTCCACCTCCCGTCTTGAGGTGATCATGAGATCAGCAAGTTCATCTATCATCACCACTATGTAAGGCAGAGGCCTCTCTCCCTCCTCAAGGGCCTTTTGGTTATAACGCTCAATGTGTTTGGTACCCTTCGAGGCCATTAGGGCATAACGGTTCTCCATCTCTCGGACAACCCATCTTAAAGCAGAAGCGGCTTCTTTGGGATCGGTCACCACAGGTAGAAGCAGATGAGGTATCTCCTCATAAAGGGTCAGCTCGAGCATCTTGGGATCTATCAGAAGGAATTTCACCTCATCCGGAGTGGCCCTATAAAGGATCGAAAGGATCATACAATTCATGGAAACGCTTTTACCTGAGCCTGTAGAACCAGCCACCAAAAGATGAGGCATCTTGGTAAGGTCGATTACGAAGGGCCTTCCCTCTATGTCCTTTCCAAGGGCAAGGGTCAATTTGGAAGGAGAAGACCTAAAAGCTTCGGATCCCAACACATCTTTCAGATAAACGTTTTCCCTTACCCTATTTGATACCTCTATCCCTATTACCGACCTTCCTGGGATTGGAGCCTCGATCCTCACGCTGTAAGCACTTAAGGCCAAAGCAAGATCATCCTCTAGATTCACCACACGAGAGATCTTTACTCCTGGAGCCGGTTCAAACTCGTACACGGTAACCACAGGCCCAGGTCTAACTTGAACTACTTTCCCTTCTACTCCAAAATCCCTGAGCTTGTTCTCAAGCCTTTGAGCCGTAGCCCAGAGTTCCTGCTCGCTTAAATTAACCTTTTCCCTTTTACCCCCATTTAAAAGATCCAACGGCGGGAGCACCCAAGCTCCGATCTTCTTTCCCTCCTCTTTTTTTACCTCCTCCTGTGAATACTCTAAGGCGGAGACCTCCTTAAAAGGAGGTTTAACGATGATAGGAAGTTCTTCGCTTTTTACCCTTTTGAAGTCCCTCTTCTCTCGTGCCTTTTTTGAAATGCTAATTTTGGCTAACCCTCTGATCTTGAGAAAAAAATTGGAGAAATCGGAAACACTAATGCCACTGATAAAAAGAAGGGTTACCAAAAGCAAAAATGCACAAAGAAGCCAGGAACCCGGGTAGTTTAGGTATTTCACCAAAAAACTCGAGACTCGATCTCCCACCAATCCACCGATTCCCAAAAGCCCAAACAGCAGGGTAATGCTTACTATGGCCAAAAAGAGGCCAAAGGATCTTTGAGAATCTATGGCCTTTATCCTCTTTAAAAAACATACCCCCAAAAGGCCAAAGAGTATGATCAAAGCGTAACTTATAAAGCCGAAGGTTTGAATCAGCAAGTCCGAAAGGATAGCTCCTAAAATCCCGCCTAAATTATTAATTTTCGAGGGAATCGGTAGGGTGTAATGGCTGAAGGAAGGGTCCATGGGGTTATAGGAGATAAGAGACAAAAACAAAAATGTGGCCCAGAATAACAAAAATAAACCCGTTATGTCCTTCAAGAGACGGTTCATCCTCACATCCTAATTATCACGGGTATAATGACGGGAAACCTTCCTATCTCCTTCTTTAGAAATCCTTTAAGAAGCTTCTTGATCTCCTCTTCCAGCTCCACATTTTCCAAAGGGGCTTGAGGGATTAATTGAGTCCACCTCTCCATTATCTTCTCTTTCGCCTGCTTGAGAAGATCCCCTGATTTTTCCTCGAAAAACACGCCCTTTGTGATCAGCTCGGGACCGGAGACGATCTCTCCAGTTTGTTCGTCAATCACCATAACACATACCAAAATACCGTCTTCCGATAAATGACGTCGATCCCTCAATACAACCTCTTCCACATCTCCTATGCCCTTGCCGTCCACAAACACCCTACCGGCACTTACCCTAGGGCCAATCTTAACGCTACCCTCTTCCATAATAATGGACTCCCCGTTTTCCACGATAATAATCCTTTCCTCCGGGAAACCTATATTCTGAGCAATCCTTTTAAGGGCACAAAGGTGTCTGAACTCTCCGTGAACCGGCAGAAGGTACTGGGGCTTAATGAGACTTAAAAGTAACTCCAATTCCTTCATATGGGCATGTCCAGAGGCATGTACCGGTAAAACATCCGCATAAAATACCTCAGCTCCAAACCGTGACAGGTTATTGATCATGTGAGTTATGGATCGTTCTCTACCCGTGATAAATCGAGAGGATAATATGATGGTATCCCCAGGTTTAACGGTTATATGTTTGTGATTACCGCTTGCCATTAAACTCAAGGAAGACATGGGTTCGGCTTGACTTCCAGTGGTTATGATTAAGAGTTTAGAAGGTTCTATCTTTTCTATATCTTCTATTTTTATCAGGTTGTACGGCAGTTTAAGATATTCGAACTCGGAGGCAAGTTTAGTATTTTCTAACAAACTCTTCCCTACAAGGGCCACATAGCGACCGGTTCTTTCAGCTATGCGAAATAATTCCCCTATACGCCTTATATTGGAGGCAAAAAGGGCTATTATGACCCTCCCTTCCCTCGACCCTATCAGGTTTTCCAGGTTCTCGGAAACTTCCTTTTCCGAAAGACTCCATCCCTCTCTGTCGGCATTGGTAGCGTCAAGTATCAAAAGTTTAACTCCCTCATCAGCAAGCTGTGAAAACCTATTTAAGTCAGTCCTCTCATTCAAGGGAGCGGTAAACTCGATTTTCAAATCGCTTGAATGGAGAATAATCCCCTCCTCATTTCGAATAGCCAAAGCCACGCAATCGGGAATGCTATGGCAAACCCTTATAAACTCTATCTTAAATGAATCTATGGAAAGCTCATCGCCCGGCTTTATCACGTAAAATTCTCTTAAAGTGCTACCCTTTAACTCCTTTAATTTTTCTTCTAAAAGTCCCAGAGTAAACCCGGTTCCGTAAACCGGTATTCCCCCTAACTGATCGACCAAAAATGGATAGGCACCTATATGATCTTCATGTCCATGGGTGAAGATGATGGCCTTAAGTTTGTTTTTTATAAGATTCAAGTAGGAGATATCGGGGATGATAAGGTCTACACCAAACCCGTAAGCCTCCGGGAACATAAGCCCTGCATCAACTACAAAGGCCGATTGGTCGTCTTCAAAAACCATCATATTGAGTCCTATCTCCCCTATCCCCCCTAAGGGAATCACCTTAATCAAAGTCGAGCCTCCTCAAGTTCTTGGCTTATCTGTTGACGGACCTTTAGCAAAAGGGCCTCGAGGTTCGAATTTTCGGGATAAACTGGCGGCTTTATGATAAGTCTGACTTCGCTTGAACGACGAGGTATCAGGCTTCGACCGGGCATTATCTCATAGGTTCCCTTTATGGAGATTGGGACAATGGGCAGATGAGTTTTCAAGGCTAAAAGGAACCCTCCTTTTTTAAAGGGCTTAAGGGTCCCGTCTTGGGATCTGGTGCCTTCGGGAAAAATGAGAAGGGCCTTCCCTTCTTGGAGCCTTTTGAAGGCCTCTTTAAAAGATCTGAAGGTCCCGCTCCTTTGATCCCTTTCAACGGGAATATACCCCGCAAGGCCCATTGCCCATCCCATAAATGGAATCTGGAAGAGGCTCTTTTTGGCAAACCATCTAAACTGAACAGGCAAATGGGCTAAGAGCACGAAGATATCGTAGGCACTTTGATGATTGCTCATGAGAATGACAGGCCCCTGAGGAAGGTTTTCAACTCCCTTTACCTCTACCTTGACCCCAGAAGCCCAAAGGATACTTTTAGCCCATAACCTGGCGTAAAGATGGATCAGATCCCCTTTTTTTCGAAAAGGAAAGCTCAGAAAAGACAAAAGACTTAACATTATGGTGGAAAAAATAATAACCGTCCATATCCATAGAAGACGCCACAAGGAAAACCCCTTTAAGGTTTTCTTATTTTTACTTTCGTTCCTATCCCCCATCCCTTTTTCGAAGCCAAAGACCCCCTTTTGGTGGCAAGTTCAAGCCTTCCATGACTCCCCCACAGGGCTATCACCTCTCCGAATTCACCCTCTTCGTAAGTGCTCTTGATCTCTCTTATAATCTCCCCTTCTACCTCGATTATAAAAGAACCTTGAGGTAAATCCATGGGCTTAAGGTTGGTTATCAGGTTTCCAAAACGATCCACATAAATGACCTCCCCTTGGATACCCTCCGGCGTCTGGATCGGCTCGATAAGGGGCAAAAAGGCCAATTCCGCACTTTCAACTATTGGCCCAAACTGCTCGGGCTTAACGCCTAAGGAAAGATGGGCTGCAACTGGCGCAAAAACGTCCCTTCCATGAAAGGTAGCACTTATTTCGGGCAAAAGGTAGTCTCTGTTTCTTATCTCATAGGCCTTAAAGCTCTTCCTTTTCAAAACAAAGGTAAAAAGCCCATTGTCGGGACCAACCAGATATTTTCCTTCGACTTCAACTACAATTCCCCTTCTTTTACCCCCAACCCCAGGATCTACAACCGTCAAAAAGACAGTTTTTGGAGGAAAGTAATCAAATACCCCTTCCAAAACCAGAGCTCCAGCTAAAATATCATGGGAAGGAATCTCATGGGCCACATCCAATATCTTCACTTCA
>CAYZRR010000048.1:0-12623 GCA_964480925.1 uncultured Thermodesulfobacteriota bacterium | reverse complement strand
GCCTTCTCCCTTCGAAGGGACTCCGCTTCTACAAACACCTGCTTAACCACAGGAAGGACACTTCGTATGGCTTTCTCGACCTTATCTATCGCCTCTTCCACCTGATCGGTATTTAAACCATCGACGAAGTTCACATTCACGTTCACCAAAACCTCATCCGGACCAAGGTGCATGGTCAAAAGTTCCAATACTTCCTGCACTTCCGGAACCCTCTTTATGGCCTCCCTGATCTTTTTGAGATCATCCTCAGAAACCGCTTCCCCGATGAGTAGGCTTTTGGTCTCCCTTGATACAAGGAAGGCCACAAAACCGAGTAAAACCCCAATGCCGATGGAACCAAGGCCATCAAACACCACATTTTCAAAAATTTGGCTTAAAGAAAGGGCCAAAAAGGCCAAAATCACTCCTAAAAGCCCAGCCGTATCTTCCAGCAAAACGATGAAGATGGCAGGAGTTTTGGATTTTTTTATGGCGCCAAAAAAGCCAAGCCTTTTTATAAGGGGCATAAATTCCTTAAAGGCCACTCTCCATGAAATGAAATCACAAAGAGCCGAGCCCCCCAAAACCAAATATCCTGCCCATATATGAGAAAGAGGATGGGGCCTCAGGATCTTCTGAATGCCCTCAAAGACCGATAAACCAGCCCCAATCCCAAAGATCAAAATCGAGACCACAAATCCCCAGAAATAACCTTCTTTCCCATAACCAAAAGGGTGCTCCCGATCCGGAGGACGCCGACTTAACTTCATCCCTAAAATCAAAAGCACTTCGTTCGAGGTATCAGCTGCCGAATGAAAAGCCTCAGCCAAAAGGGCACTACTACCCGTAAAAATGGCCGCCCCCGTTTTCATCAGCACTATGATTACATTTGTCAAAAGAGCAATCTTTACGACGTGAGAAGAACGCGATTGACTTTCATCCATTCCTTTTTAAGAGGGTTCCTCTTTTTTTCTTAAAGCCTGTTCCACCTTATCTAAAAGATCAGCTGTCTTCTCCCTAAGTTCATCTACACGCCTTCTGAGGTCTTTCTCACCCCCTGTACGCTGATAAGCCGAAAAGGCCAAAAGGAGGGCAATAATAGAAATTATCAACGCCAAAACTGACATTTTTTTCCTCCTATTCTTTAAAGATCCTTAAAAATCTTGTCAAACACAAAGTTAACATGCTCAAGGTGTTTTGTCAAGGAAAAACACTCTTCTATTTCTTCTTCACTTAATAAAGTTTTAACCTGTTGATCCCTTTTTGCTAACTCCTTAAAGTCCTCACCCTTCTCCCAGGCTTCAAGGGCGTTACGCTGTACGATAGTGTAGGCTTCACTTCTTAAAAGCCCCTTCTTTATCAGTTTAAGCATCAAAGCCTCGGAAAATATTAATCCCTTAGTCATCAAAAGGTTTTGATGCATCTTAGAGGGATAAACCCTCATTCCTTTAAGGAGTTCCTTCAGCCTTGAAAGCATGAAGTCAAGCAGAATCGTAGCATCGGGAAGAATGATCCTTTCCACCGAGGAATGGCTTATATCCCTTTCATGCCAAAGGGCTATGTTCTCCAAGGCCGAGATTAGATAACCCCTTACGAGCCTCGCAAGACCACAGAGGTTTTCTGCTACCACGGGGTTCCGTTTATGGGGCATGGCAGAGGATCCCTTCTGGCCTTCGGAAAAGGGCTCCTCGACTTCCAGAACCTCAGTCCTTTGGAGGTGTCTTATCTCCAAGGCTATTTTCTCAATCGAAGAGGCCAAAAGGGAAAGGATAGCCATAACTTCCGCATGTCTATCTCTTGATATCACCTGGGAGGAAGGTGTTGGGATAAGGCCTAATTTTTGAGAAACGTATTGTTCAACCTGAGGTGGGACGTTCGCGTATGTCCCCACCGCACCTGAGATCTTTCCCACGCTTATAGTCTCCAAAGCTTGAAGAAGCCTCCTCCGGTTGCGTTTCATCTCATCGTACCAAAGGGCGAGCTTAAATCCGAAGGTTATGGGCTCGGCATGAACCCCATGTGTCCTTCCGATCATGGGGGTATCTTTATATTGAAAGGCCTTATCTTTTAAAACCTCCATTACCTCCTCAAGGTCTTCAAGGATTATGGAAAGGGCTTCCCTAAGGAGGAGGCATAATCCTGTATCTACCACATCGTAAGAGGTTAAACCAAAATGGATCCATCTCCCTGCAGGTCCTATGGATTCCTCCAGTTGCATCACAAAAGCTGCCACATCGTGTCTTGTCTCCTTTTCGAGTTCCTTAACCCTTTGAGGATCTAAACGGGCTTTCTCCATTATCTCTTTAAAGTCCCCCTCGGGGATCACCCCTAACTTCGTCCAGGCTTCACAAACGGCAAGTTCAACTTCGAGCCATTTTTTGAGCTTATTCTCCTCACTCCATAATTGGGCCATTTTAGGTCTCGTATACCTTTCTATCATCCCTTTACCTCCGTACCGAATTTATCCTACCATTTTAGGTATCATCAAGTGGAGGGATAAAAATGTTAGATTTTTTCCGCAAAAAGGCTACCTCTTGGACCGTGAAGATCATTTTCGGATTAATCATCTTGGCCTTTGCCTTTTGGGGCACAGGACGAATTACTTCAAAAAAGGACATCTATGTGGCCCAAATAGGAAAATATGGCATTTCCATTTACGAGTTTGACCGTACTTTAAGAAACGCCTTAGAAGGACTAACTCGGCTTACGGGAAGACCCGTTAAGTTTGAAGAGGTTAAAAACTTGGGGATAGCCAATGAAGTGCTAAAAAGCCTCATAAACTCCGACCTTCTTTTCATTGAGGCCTACAAATGGAAACTTAGGGTTTCCAGCGAGGAACTTCGGTACGTAATTTATAACTCCCCTATTTTCCAAAGAAAAGGCAGTTTTGATCGCGAACTTTATCTCAGTTTCTTGAGAAAAGAAGGTATGACCCCCCAGCAGTTTGAAGAACGCCTCTCAAAAGAATTACTCATAAGTAGGGTCCAAAGGGCTATTGTGGAGATCCCCTATTTTAGCTCGTCCGAGACGCAAGGAATATTTTCCAAACTCTCCACAAGGCTCATTTTGGAAGGGGTTTTTGTTAATGCTGAAAAGCTAAAAGGAGAAATCACTCTCAAAGAAGAGGACCTTTTGAGTTATTACAACGAACATAAAGAGGAGTTTAAACTTCCGGAGAAGGTAAAAATAGCCTTTGTAAAGTGCTCTCCGGAAGAGGTACTTTCGCAAGTGAGCGTTGATCCCAAAGAGATTGAGAAATATTACCGCGAACATCAAGAGGAATTCACCCTACCCGAAAGGGTTAAGCTTGGTCACATCTTTTTGAGCGATAAGAAAAAAGCGGAAGAGGTATTCGAACGCCTTAAAAAGGGAGAAGACTTCGCTTCCTTAGCCAAACAGTTCTCGGAAGATCCTTTGACAAAAGGCGAAGGGGGTTTAATAGGATGGGTGGCTCCCAATGAGTTAACCCAAGAATTAGCCCAGGAGATTTCCGGTATGTCACCGGGTGAGATTAAGCTATACGAAACTCAAAGGGGGGTTCACATATTCAAGGTCTTCGAAAAAAGACCAAAAAGCGTTCTCCCCTTTGAGGAAGTAAAGAGGGCCCTTACTCAAAAAGTGCAAGTTGAAAAGGCCCGTGAACTTTGTGCCATGAAGATGGCCGATGTGGCTTATCGGGCCAAAAAGGAAGGCGATCTGCAAAAATACGCCCAGAAAGAAGGCTTAAAGGTTTACGTTCAGGGGCCTCTCAGTCGAACAGATCTACTTCAAGGGATAGGGAAGAGCCCTCGGGTGCTTGAAGCTGCCTTTGCACTCTCTCCGGGAGAAATCTCCTCACCCATAGATGAAGGGGAAAGGGTCTTCGTAGTTCAACTCATCGAAAAAATCCCTTCCAAAATCGCCTCTTTTGAGGAGGTGAAGGAATCTCTCAAGGAAAGGGTGCTTCAATTGAAAGCGATGGAAAAGGCAAAACAAGTGTCCAAGGAGATCCTCAATTTGTGGAAAGAAGGAAAAGACGTCTCTCAGCTTCTTAATAAATATGGGTTAAAAATGGAAACCTTAAAACCCATATCCCGATTTGAAGCAGCCTTGTCCTTGTCCAAGGAGATAGGTTTGCTTCTGCCTTCTAATCCAGTACCCTCTGAAGCTCTGGAATTGAGAGGAGGTTACCTTGCGGTTAGGCTTTCTAAAGTAGAGGAAGCGGGTCAACTGGAACTCAAAGAGGCTAAGGAGGCTTTGGAGAACTTCTTTAAAGGACAACTGCTCCAAAGCTTCTTAAACAAAAAGATGGAAGAAGAGAAGGTAAAATTTAACCCCAAACTCCTTCAGGAATACGGGATAAAGCTCGAAGGAGCTAAATAAGACTCCACCCCTCTTCGGTGAAAAAGGGATTGGTCCGCCTTTCCCGGCCGATGGTAGTTTTGGGACCATGACCGGGGTAAACTACCACCTCATCACCCAATACAAACAACTTCTCCTTTACTGAACGGATAAGCTGATAATAATCGCCTCCAGGAAAATCGGTCCTTCCTATAGAGCCCGCAAAAAGAGTATCACCAACAAAGACGACCCCATCACTAAAAAGGGATATACCGCCCGGAGTATGACCCGGCGTATGGATAACTCTGAGGCTCAGGTTCCCTATAACTATCACATCACCCTCTTCAAGAAACCTGTCAGGAAGGGGAGACTCTGGAATGGAAAAACCCCAAAAGGCCGCATTTCGGGATCCTTGCAATAGCAAGGGTGCATCAGCTCGGTGTATTAGAAGTTCACAGGGAGTACGAGCTTTAAGATAGGCATTTTCTGCGGTGTGATCGAAGTGCCCATGGGTGTTTATTATGTAAAGAAGCTCCCATCCCTCAGACCTTATGGTCCTCAAAATCCTCTCCCCCTCACCTCCTGGATCTATAACCGCACAAAGCCCAGTTCTCTCACACCCTACTATATAACAATTGGTCTCAAGGGGACCTACCACCAGCCATTTAATAAGCATGAAATTCCTCCTCTTCCCTTAAAGGTATCATTAACTTCCAGAAAGGACAATTGTATCCTTTTCTTGTATAATGTTGAAGCAATGAGGATTATGGGACTTGATGTAGGGGATAAACGTATAGGTGTGGCTTTAAGTGATCCGTTGGGGCTTGTGGCCCAAGCATTTGAAGTAGTTGAGAGAAAAAGAGACAAAGTGTTTTCGAGGCTTAAGGAAATAATCACGAATTTTGGCGTCAAAGAGATAGTGGTGGGGTTGCCCTTGAAGGAGGATGGTTCCGTGGGGCCCCAAGCCGAAAAGGTCTTAACCTTTGCCAAAGAGCTTGAGACCCGTTTGGGGTTGCCCATTAAGTTCTGGGACGAGAGATATAGCACTCAAGAGGCTGAGAAAATACTGCTTGAAGCCGATCAAAGCCGTTCCAAACGTAAAAAAGCACGGGACAAAGTAGCGGCAGCCATTATCCTTCAAGGTTATCTTGAAATGAGGAGAAAAGATGAAAGTTCTGAAAAAGGTATTCCTGAGTGCAATGTCGGGGCTTTTAATCTTCGGCCTTCTGGGTTTCCTTGAGCTTTACACGCCTTCTTCCGTTGAACGAGAAAAGGAGCTTCGTATTCCAAAAGGAAAAACCTTAAGAGAAATAGCCCTTATGCTCAAAGAAGAAGGCCTTATAAGGACGCCCTTCTTCTTTTCGCTTTACGGAAGGATTACTAAACTTGATAAGGAAATCAAAGCAGGAATTTACTCGATCAATCACCCTATAACTCCTCTTCAGTTACTGCGTTCCTTAAAAGAAGGAAGCCAAGAGACCTTAAGGGTGGTCATACCCGAGGGTTTTACGATCAAACAAATAGCCGAACTCTTAGAAAAAAGAGGGATCATCGCTTCCAAGGAGGAGTTTCTCAAACTTGCCCAAGACGAAGACTTTCTCGCCTCACTGGACATAAAGGCCCCAAGCGTTGAGGGGTTTCTCTTTCCTGATACTTACAACTTTTCCCCTCAACAGGATCCAAAGGAGGTCATAAAGGTCATGGTGAACAATTTTAAAAGCCGTTGGCCCAAATCTTTCTCCGAAAGGGCCAAGGAATTGGGCTTTGGCGAATACGAAATACTCATTCTTGCATCCATCATAGAAAAAGAAACCGCTTTGGAGAGGGAAAAGCCCCTTGTGTCGGCCGTTTTCCATAATCGTTTGAAAAAAGGAATACCTCTCTGTGCTGATCCGACGGTGATCTATGGCTTAGGTGAATCTTTCAAAGGGAACCTAACACGAGCCCATCTGAGAAGGCCAAGTCCTTACAATACCTATCTCAAAAAGGGGCTTCCCCCAACGCCAATTTGTAATCCTGGCTTACAGTCCATTGAAGCAGCCCTTTATCCTGCTCCGGTACCTTACCTTTATTTTGTCTCTCGAAACGATGGAAGTCATTATTTCTCCCGGACCTTGTGGGAACACAATCAAGCGGTTTTCCTTTTTCAGACTTTAAGGTTGAAGAAACAGGAAAAAAATCCTATTCTATTCCCTGATGAAGCCGGAACTTCGGTTCGAGATAGGCCCGATAAGGCCTCCGAGTGAAGCCCAGAGTTTACTTCTGCGAATCACCAGAAACTGCCCCTGGAACAAATGCCTTTTTTGCCACATTTATAAGGGTAAAACCTTCCAAAGGCGAAAGATCGAGGAAGTAAAAAGTGACATTGATAACATTTGGGCCATATCAAATGAATTGAAGGAATTATCTTGGCGTCTCGGGGAAGGCGGACAGCTCACTCGAAACGTTTTATTCTACGTCTTCAATCATCCCTTTAATGAATGTTACCGAACGGTCGCTCTATGGCTTTATGGAGGGGGTAAGACCGTTTTTCTTCAAGACGGCAATTCCCTGGTCCTTCCCGCTCAAAAGCTGGCGGACATTTTGTTTTATCTTCGAGAGAAGTTCCCTCAGATCGAACGCATAACAAGTTACGCTCGTTCCAGGACAATAGCTCGTACAAAAAAACTTGAGGATTTAAAGCTTCTAAAAGAGGCCGGTTTAACTAGGCTTCACCTCGGGCTTGAGACGGGGTCGGATTTTTTACTTAACTATATGAGAAAGGGTGTGACCTCCCAACAGCACATAGAGGCGGGACTCAAGGTAATCGAAGCGGGTATAGAGCTTTCGGAGTACGTGATGCCAGGTCTTGGGGGAAGAAAATGGTGGAAGGAACACGCCATTAAAACCGCGGAGGTTTTAAACCGCATAAACCCCCATTTCATCCGTCTGCGGACCTTAATGGTCCTCCCACAAATGCCCCTTTGGGAAAAGATACAAAAGGGCGAATTCGAATTACAAACTGAAGAAGAAATAGTCATAGAAATAAGGCTTTTCATCGAAACCCTTGAGGCTTCTAGTTATCTGGTGAGTGATCACATTTTAAACCTTTTAGGAGAACTTGAAGGGAAAATACCTGAGGAAAAGGAAAAACTTCTAAAGGTCATCGACCGTTTCTTAGCCCTCTCCGAAGAAGAAAAACTGAACTTTTGCCTGGGAAGAAGGGCAGGTTTTTATAACACCTTAGACGATATGAATGACCTTTCCCTTTACCAAGAGGTGGAAAGGCTTAAAAGACAACTTGAGCGCGAATACCCTGGAGGCGTAAGGCAGGCCATATTTAAAATGAAAGAGGCCTTCCTTTAGGGCTTGCATCCTGCGCAGCTTGTGGCACTACACCCCGAACAGGAAGAAGATGAAGAAGTCGAACGGAATCTTTCGCCTGTTGATATGGCACAAATTGAGATCAACTTGTCCAGGTTTTTCCCTCCACAGGAGGGACACATCACTTCTTCGGACTTAGATAAAACAAGCGTCTCGAAGACCTTCCCGCAATTTCTGCACTCGAACTCATAAATGGGCATCCTGACCTCCTCGAAGCTTAAGGCTCAATTTTTCCAAAAAAAGGCGCGCCTTTTGCGCTTCTTTACTTTTACCATGCTCAAAAGCCTCTCGCGTTATCTTGTGTGATATTTCCATTATCCTTTCCAAATACCCCCCTAAATGTTTAACTCCACTTATCATCTCTAAAGCCCTTTCCCACATCTTAAGAGCCTGAGGAAACCTATTTTCAAGATATGCATTATATCCCTGACAATAAAGGTTGAAAAAACGCGCCTCTTGATCCTCGGGATTAACTCGAAGATACCGCTCCCACAACTTGGAAGCTTCGGAAAAGTACATGCTTTCCATAAAGACAAAAGCGCTCTCCTTAAGCTGGGCCGTTTCTCCCTGTGGAAATAGCTCAGCCATTAATCCCTCAAAAGCACGCCTCCCATAAGCTTGGCGTAAAAGCTTCTCTTCCTTCACTATGAAGCGGATAAAAAGCGGATTGTTCTTCCCTATCCTTATCATAAAAAGACGAATCTGTTCCAAAGTATTATTAAAAAGCCGCCTTATCTCCTGTATTCCCTCCTTTACCCCCTTTTCCGCTCGTTTCCCAATTCTCAAAAATTCCTCTTTCAACCTATTTCCCGAAGAGGATACATCCTCCCGAAAGCTCTCAAAACTCGGTCTATAAACCTCCATTTGATATAGGTTTTCCCTTAGCTTCATGGCCTCATGGAAAATGGACCCTATGGCCAAATCGAGTAACATCCCTTCTGAAGGAACTTTATCATTTCGATCCCGAAAAAGTCTATGAGAAAGCTCTTTTAGATAATACATAGGGGAATAAGGATCCTTATCGTCCACAAAAGACGCTACATCCGAAAAGCGAAGCTCCCCCCTTCGATACTTCCCATAAAGCCTTTTAAACTGAATCCAACAGAGCAAAAATTCCTTAAGAAGCGTAATGTAAAGCCATCTTTGCTTCTCCATTAAAGAAACCTCTCCTTTATTTTCCCCGCTAAAACCTCATAGTCAAAAGGCTTTTGGGTATCAACCTCAAGGAGGAATTCCTGGAGAAGCTCATCGGGAATCTCAAAGGCCTTAATTTGGTCATCCAGAATCTCGGGCCTCCCATCGGAGATATCCTGTCTTTCTTTTAACCTTTCCAAAAGCAATTCGTAAGGGCATTTGGTATAAAGGAAAAGATAGGGCACTTGAAGCTCTGAACAAAGTTCCTTCACTAAATTCCTTTGCCATTTTTTCGAGAAAGACCCGTCAAGTATAACTGGATACCCATCCTTTATGACCTCTCGGGCAATTTCAATCATAAGTTTATAGGTCCTTTCGGTAATTCCAGAACTATAAATCCCCTCCCCAAAGGGTTCAAAACGATGCTCCGAAGGTCTAAGCCCCAAGGAAAGCTTTCTAATTGAATCGGACCTCACCAAAATGGCCCCAAGCCTTGAGGCTAATTCCTTAGCCAAGGTGGTTTTGCCGCTTCCTATGAGGCCACAAGTGGCCAATAGAAAAGGATTTCTTTTGATTTTAAGGTAATTAAAGGCCATTTCAAAATAATTACACGCTCTACCTTTTGCCTCCTGGTCCACGGTGAGTTTAAAACTCTCGATCTTTCCTCTTACATAGGCTCGATATATCTTATAGAACTTCAATAGCTTCAAAAGGGCAAAATCTCCACTTATCTCAAGATAGGAATTCAAAAAACGCCAACTCTCCTTTTCAAACCCCTTGGCTTCAAGGTCCATGGTGAGAAAGGCTACATCTGAGGCATTATCTTGATACCTAAATCTCTCGTTAAACTCGATGCAATCAAGGATATAAAGTTTTTCCCCATCCCAATAAATGTTCTCCGTATGAAGGTCACCATGACCTTCTCGTACAAACCCTTCTCGAACCCTTTTGAAAAACAGGTCCCGTTGATCCCTTAAAAAACCGAAAGAATAATCCTTAAGAAGGTCATACCAAGTACGGGGAATGGTTAGGTCAATAAATTGCTCGGTCTGATCAAAGTTTTCCTTGATATTTACCATCACCTTCTCGGGCTCCCCAAAGGAGGAAATGTAGGGATCATTGGCCGCTTCCTGGTGAAAGAGAGCTATCCTTCGCCCCAAAAGCTCCATCACCTGAGGAGTAAGAAGTCTTTCCTTTAACAAAAGATCCAACCTCCAATCCCTTTTCAATTCCCTCATCTTAAGGGCTACCTCTACAGTCTCCCCTTCTCCTTCAAGGGAGAATCTGCCCTCATTTTCTCTTATCTCCACCATTCCCAAGTACACTTCGGGGCTTAATCTCCGGTTAAGCCTGAGCTCTTCCTTAACAAAAAACTTCCTTTTGGCCAAAGTAGTAAAGTCAAGAAACCCATAATCAACAGCCTTTTTGACCTTATAAGCATAAAGACCTGTCAAAAATACCCAAGAAATGTGCGTCTCAACAAGCTCCACCTTCTCAACTTCATGAGGATAAAAAGAAGGATCAAGCATGGCTTGAACAAGCGGTGGATACAAACTAAACCCTCCAATCAGGGTCAAACAATCTCTTGTACTCCTCGATGGCAAATCTGTCGGTCATACCCGCAATGTAATCGCATATTATTCTTTGGGGCAATTCCTTTTCCATACGCAATTGATATTTTTCGGGAAGTAATTTTGGATTTTGAAGATATGCGTTAAAAAGCTCCTGTAACATCTTTTCGGCTTTCGCCTTCATCCTTTCTACTTTATAGTGGCAGTAAAGCTTACGAAAAAGAAACTTCATGAGTTCATTTTTTGCATTTTTTACCTCAGGACTATAATCAACCACATTATGGCCATAAAGCCTTACATCGTTAGGAGTTTCTATATGGCGTTCTTTTATTCTTCTTTTTGTTTCTTCTGCCACATCGTGCATTAAAAAACTTATCAAATGGCTTATAGCGGAATATATTAATTGTTTGGTTTTTGCATTAGGGTACTTCTGTTTTACCTTATTCCACATCTCCTTCCATAAGGGGATTTCTTCAAGTTCTTCAAGTTTTAAAAGGTTGGATTTAAGTCCGTCGTCTATATCGTGGTTGTTGTAAGCAATCTCATCGGCAACTTCGATCAATTGGGCCTCAAGGGTGGGGGCTTCTTCAGGATTATATTCTTCAAGTTCGGGGTGGAGCCGTTTTGAGTGTTTGGCCAGTCCCTCTCGTGTTTCGTAAGTCAGGTTCAATCCGGGGAAATTCGGATAACGCTCTTCTAATACCTCCACCACCCTTAGGCTTTGAAGGTTGTGTTCGAAGCCTCCCCAGGGTTCCATGAGTTTATTCAGGGTTTCCTCTCCGGCATGACCAAAGGGCGTATGCCCTAAGTCATGAGCCAAGGCTATGGCTTCGGTTAATTCCTCGTTTAAGCCCAACATCCGGGCAAGCCCCCTGGCTATTTGAGCCACTTCCAGCGAATGGGTGAGACGGGTTCGATAGTAATCCCCCTCATGGATGATGAAGACCTGGGTCTTATACATCAAACGTCTAAAGGAGGCCGAGTGGATTATGCGGTCCTTATCCCTTTCGAAAGCAGGTCTTTCGTCTTTAAATTCTTCATAGTAACGCCTTCCCCTTGAGAGGTGGCTTTTTGCCGCATAAGGTGCTAAATCAGGTCTTTCGTAAGGCATATTTCAATTCCCAATCCCAAGCGGTCTTAATTATAAGGTCAAGGTCATCGTATTGGGGAACCCATCCGAGTCCCTTCTTTATCTTTTCACAAGAAGCCACCAAAACCGGCGGATCCCCCACCCTCCTTGGTCCTTCTTTTACTGGAAAATCCCTCTCGGTAACTTTTTTTACCGTCTCTATGACCTCCCTTACTGAGTATCCTCGGCCGTATCCACAGTTGTAAACGCCGCTTTTCCCTCCTTCAAGTAAATACTTAAGGGCAAGAAAATGAGCCACCGCAAGGTCCTCCACGTGTATAAAGTCCCTTATACAAGTCCCATCGGGAGTGGGATAATTGGTCCCATAAATCTCAAGGTAAGGCAGTTGGCCTAAGGCAGCCTTAAGGGCTCTAGTTATCAAATGGGTGGGGTTCTTTGAAACCTGGCCTATCCGACCTTTAGGATCGGCTCCTGCAGCATTAAAATACCTCAAAGAGACATATCTTAAGCCATAGGCTTTGGAAAAATCCTCAAGCATCTGTTCTACCATAAGCTTTGACCATCCGTAGGGGTTTATGGGCTTAAGAAGGGAATCTTCGGTTACAGGAAGCTTTTCAGGAATTCCGTAAACTGCGGCTGAAGATGAGAATATAAACCCCTTTATTTTAAACTTCACGCACAATTTGAGCAGGTTGAGACTTCCTCGAACGTTATTGAGGTAATACTTCAAAGGATCGTTAATTGATTCAGGGACTACTACTTTTGCGGCGAAGTGAATCACTGCTTCGGGCTTAAATGCTTCAAAAACTTCTTCAAGTTTCTTTTCGTCTAAAAGATCGGCTTCCACTAACTGACCATAAAGAATGGCCCATCGGTGGCCTGTGCTTAAATCATCGTAAGTGAGAAGTTCAAAACCTTTTTCTCCCAAAAGTTTTAAAACATGGGATCCAATATAACCCGCTCCTCCAGTAAGAAGAACCCTTGTCATGAGATGAATTTTAACCAAGTAAGGTTATCATAACAACGCCTAAAACCATGAGGGAAGTGGCAAAAAGCCTTCTTTTAAAACCCTCTTCCTTAAGGAAAAGACCACCATAAAGGACGCCAAAAAGGGGCGATGTCCTTTTGACCGCTATCATATAGGAAGCCTGAACCTTTAATATGGA
>CAYZRR010000047.1:0-3994 GCA_964480925.1 uncultured Thermodesulfobacteriota bacterium | reverse complement strand
TCTAATTTTTTCAAAAGCTCCACATTTACTCCT
Source organism: uncultured Thermodesulfobacteriota bacterium (assembly GCA_964480925.1). Classification (GTDB taxonomy): domain Bacteria; phylum Desulfobacterota; class B13-G15; order B13-G15; family B13-G15; genus B73-G16. The sequence goes on along the minus strand of CAYZRR010000047.1, from coordinate 3,961 downwards.
GGTCCTCCCACGCCAGGAGAAGGTATGTTATTTAAATCTGGAATTGTAGTTCTCATAATAGGATCATCATAAGCCCAACTTCCAATGGCCACTATCTGATTCCTTATTTTTAAAGCAGGGATAAGCTCATAAGTAACCAAAAGACAAGCCTTCTTAACGGGGAGGTCTAAGGTGACTTTTCTTCCATAGACATCAACGAAAGTAGCTGTTTTAGCTAACACAGAAGAAAAAGACAAAAATAGCAATAACCCTAATATTCTGGCCAATTTTTCAACTTTTATATACATTAGCTCTTGTGATTCTCGAAATTAGGTCTATATAACTTGGCGAAGGGTCAAAAAGTTTTGTTCTTGTATCAAATATCTCAAGTTTTATTCCTTTTTTAAGAAGCAAGTTACATATTGTGATAAGATCTTCTTCAACATCCTTAAAAATAGGAACGTTTGCTTTTCCGTCAGTGATAAGGATTCCTTTAAAATGGACATTTTTCATGCTATTGGTCATGGAAATAAACTTCAAAAGTGCCGAAGGCAGTGGAGTCCTTCCTCCGGTTGGAATTGAATCGATAACTTCAAATATGTGTTCGTATTTTTTTGTGGGCTTTACGAGAACTTCCGCTTCGTTACCTCGGAAAACGATCAACGAAAGCCAGTCCCTGCGCTTGTAAGAGTTTTCAACGAGTTTTTTCGCAATTCCTTTAGCAATGCTTATCCTTTTTTGCACACCCATACTTCCGCTTGAATCCAGAATTATGGCCGTTAACCTTGGAGCCCGAGCTTTGCGGACGTTTATCTTGATATCCTCATCCTCTATTTTTATAGGAAATCCCCGAAGGGCTGCGCAGTTCAAAGTGGCTAAAATGTTTACGTCGTGAAACCCATTAGTCGAAGGAACAAAAGAGATAGGAACCCCTTGCTTTTCCCCGATTAAGGTAATTTTGCAGTCCCTTGAGGTTCTTTTACCACACTTTTCGGAATAATCTTTCATGATTTTTGGCTCTATTTCTATTTGGCTTGAATTAAACCTTTTTTCGGAATCCCCAAAACGATTTTCTTTTTCCATTATTTCGGAATTTTCTTTGGCTTCCTTTTTTTCCTCTGTTTTTCCTCCTTTTGGAAGCTTTAATTCCGGTATAGGGGGTTTCTCGAAGGGTTTTGATTTTATTCGATGAGGCAACGTAAGTTCCATTGCCCTTTTTAGATCCTCAATGCTTACGCTTTTTCTTCCCTCAAATGCAGCGATGGCCTTTGCGGCTTTTACGGTTGTTATCTCCGCTCGGTGCGTCTTTATTCCCATTTGGATTATGGTTTCGGCAAGAAGTTTTATTAGCTCCTCCTCAATCTCGACTTCTTGAAGGATCTTTCTCCCATTTATAATGGAATCCCTCAACTGTTCGTCTTGGGTTTTGTATTTTTCATAAAAGGAAAACGGATCTTTTTGAAATTCCGTAACCCTTCTGACGATCTCAACCCTTTCCTCCACATCAGTGGAGGCCTCAATAGAAACAAACATCCCGAAACGGTCAAGCAATTGAGGCCTGAGTTCACCCTCTTCGGGATTCATCGACCCTATGAGGATGAACTTCGCAGGGTGTTTCAGGGATATCCCCTCCCTTTCGACCACGTTCCACCCTAAAGCGGCTGAGTCAAGTAAGACATCCGCAAGGTAATCCTCAAGCAGATTTACTTCATCAATGTAAAGGATGTTCCTATTTGCCTCTGCCAGTATTCCTGGTTGAAGCGCCCTTATCCCTTCTTTCAAAGCCCTCCCTAAATCTATCGTTCCTACAAGCCTGTCAATACTTACGCTAAGCGGAAGGTCTATTACCCTCATGGGCTTTTTGGCAACCCTTAAATCCCCCTTTTGAGCCCTTTCCTTACACACTTCGCACATCTCGGCCACGTTATAGGGATTGCAATTAAAGGGACAACCGTCAAAGACCTCAATTTCGGGTAACACTTGAGAAAAAGCCCTTACCATCGTCGACTTCCCCGTCCCCTTATCCCCACTGAGGAGTACCCCGCCTATTGTTGGATCTATAGCGCTACAAATTAAAGCCAGTTTCGCTTTTTCTTGCCCAACTATGGCCGTGAAGGGAAAAAACCTCATCTCACCACCTCCTCCAAGATCCCATCGATCTCAAGGTATTTCTCTTGGACTTTTTTCTTTAAATCTTGAGCCCTCCAATACCCCCTCTTTTCGGCTTCAAGAAGCTTTTCTAACATCTCTCTAAGCGCATAAACGTTAAGTTGCTTTAACCTGTTGAAAAGCTCTTCATCCAGAACGAACCTTTCCACTACCTTATCCCAAAGTCTGTTTTCTACAGCATTTGTCGTGGCCGAAAGGCCAAGTAGATACTCAATTCTGTCGGCTATTTTCTGCACTCCGTTAAATCCGTGTTTAAGCATCTCTTCTATCCATTTAGGATTAAGGGTCCTTGTGATCGTTCCTCTTTCGATGGAATCCTTAATGCTTTCGACTTTGGCCATTTCTTGAGTGGAATCCACAATCACCATCTCAGCCTTTTCCCCTTTTATAAGCTCCACAGCCTTTGAAAGGCCTCCGAAAAACTCATAATAGTGATCCAAATCCGTTATTTCATAATCCACGGAGCTTCTTGTCTGAGAGACGATATCAACCGTCTTTAAAAGACTTTCAAATACTTCCTTTGCTTCAACACCATGTAAATCCTTACTGTAGGCATAGCACATGGAAGCTAAATATGCATTTGCTAGATCCTTTTCACTTTCCCATACGCTATCTTCCACAAGTTGAAGCATCCTTGTCCCGTACTCCGTAGGTACCGGCCCAAAGAGCCTCAAGTCGCTTTTTAGTTCCTTTTTGTGCTTTTTAACGAAATTAAACTCCTCAGGCTCCTCAAGCTCTGAAACAAGCTTAATGCTACTATCGATTAACTCGATCAGATTTGGAAACATATCTCTAAAAAACCCACAGATTGTAACTACTACATCAATCCTGGGTCTTCCAAGCTCTTCAAGGCTTTTTACCTTAATTTCCTTCTCCCAAGCAGTTTTATGGACAATCTCAACTCCCAAAAATTCAAAAATCTGAGCAACTGTCTCTCCAAAGGTTTGAGCTGTCTCAAATCCCCAAAGCACTAAGGCTATACTCTCGGGATATCTTCCGTAACTTTTGAAATATCTTTCGATTATCTTCTTTGCAGCCTTTTTCCCTCTTTCGGTCGCAGCCTCAGTGGGAATCCTCAAAGGATCAAATTGATAAAGATTCCTTCCCGTTGGCAAAACCTCAGGATTTCTTATAACATCCCCACCAACACACGGCTCCACATACTCTCCCTTAAGAGCCTTAAGAAGGTTCTCCAATTCCATTGCATTCTCAGAAAAGCTTTCAGCGACCTTTTTGCAATAATCCAAAACCTCCCCAAATTCCTTTTTCGTTTTTCCCGAAAAATATTCCTCAACAATCCTCTTTGCCTCCTCATCTACAAGTTTCAGCATTCTCGGATCTTCTAATACTTTTTCAAAATCAACCCCCTCCTTCTCAGCTATAAGCCTGTGAAGGGATTTCAGACCGGCTCTATCATAACGACTGAGTAAAAGAACAAAGTCCTTCAACTCCTGAAGGTCATACCTCTTTCCAATAACGTGAAGCCCCTTGGGGATTATCGAACGTTTGTATTCGTAAATTTTGGCTTCAATCTTCTCCAAATCCTTTTCCATTCCGAGCTTTTCTGCGAGTTCAAAAACTTTTTCTTTCGCAGTCTCAGATCTTGCTGGATTTTTTTCCGCTCTTAATTCGTCAATCAGTTCTTCAAGTCTTGCATATTCATCGTATAGATCTGCAGTTGTATATGGAGGAGAATTATAACTCAAAAGGGTAGCATAGCTTCTGCGTTTAGCAATTGTTCCTTCAGAAACATTAATAACATGATAAACATAAAGATGAGGTATGGAAGATATTAACACATCTGGCCAACATC
>CAYZRR010000046.1:0-12872 GCA_964480925.1 uncultured Thermodesulfobacteriota bacterium | reverse complement strand
ACTTCCAAGGGGGGTCTATGAGCATATAAAGGTATGTGGGCTACCGATTTATCAATGGAGTCTCGGTGGATTTAGCCACTAGGGCGAACTTTATGGCATTGAGTTATTGAGGGCCGATTGGGTCAGGTGAAGGGTGAATGGGACCGCTTCAGGCTCTAATAGAAAGGGCCCATCGCTAAGATGATGAGGAATTTCACCTGATCCATACCTAAAGGTCTCAGACAGTCGGTGAATTGATCTTAAGGGTTAAGAGGAACTTCTTCAGACCTCATTTTGGGAGGGGGATGGAAGAAAAAACCCCTCGGAAGTCCTCAGGGATAGGTGAGGGAGCTTCTAAAAAGGTAAATCCTGAAATTTCCGGCAGTACCTCTTGAGGCCCTGTTGAGAAAGTTTGATCCAAGGTTTCTCACCTTCTCCTTTTACCTCAAAATTGGTACCGATCTATTTACTCCTTACCGTATCTGGGTCCAGTACATTTGAGACAGTTTAGCATCAAAGGAGACTACCTTCCTATAGTTCTCCATGAGATACTCCCAGAGACTCTCCCCTTATACCTGCTCGTTATATTTATGCTACAAGCACTAAAATCCAAAGACCTCTCTTCTCCCATTAGGTTTATCCCTAAAGTTAAATAAAACTGGCTCCTCTGCCGCTCCCTCCTCTTAAGTGCTCTCTCCAAGTCTTTGCTTCCTCTTCTGCTACAGTGCTTCATAATGCACACCAAAAAGACTTCACCATTCTCAGTCCTACCAAACATAAAACATCTCGAAAGGCTCAAAAATCAAAAAAAGAGCCGTCGAAGAAGAAAAAGGCCTCTGAAGCAAGTAAAATCTTAACTTTTCTTCAAACTCTTTTTTCACCAAGTAGAACAAATTTTTGGTAGTTTTTTGGTAGAAAAATGTGAGGTTTTAGAAAATGCTGAAAAAACCTAACTTTTAAAAGCACCTCCCTACCGGAATTAGGTAAATAGGAAGATGTTTTTCTGGGAGGCTTAAGATTTGTTGTACCTCCCAATCGTTAAAAGCTCCCACTGGCACCCCTCCAAGTCCTAATGCCACAGCTTGCAATAGAATGTTTTGGGCTGCGTGACCGGCTTCAAGGTAAACGTATCTCCAAGCCCTTTGGCCGTATTTCCTTTCCGTTCTTTCAAATTCGGCACTTATACAGATTACAACGGGAGCTTCTTTTACCCATACTTGGCCTAAAGCTGCTTGAGCTAATTTTTCCCTAACATCTTCGCTTTTTACTTGTTGAATTTTGTGTTCCTTGGGAATATATCGATAAACACCTTGAGGAAGGTCCTTTACCTCACCTATTACCACATAAACTTCAAGCGGATAAAGGGCACCTGCTGAAGGAGCAGTTCTTAAACCCCTCTTCGGATCGGTAATGCCTTGTACAGCCCACAAAAGTTGTGAAACCTCCTCTAAGGTCAAGGGACTCTTCTTAAACTCCCTAACAGATCTTCTTTTGGCCAAAACTTCTTCGAAACTTAACTTTCCTTTTAACACAGGAGGGTAAAGCTTATACTCCTGCGCTTTTGCGAAGTTTATAGCCAATAACAAACCGATGATCATCAAAAACATTCGCATAAGAGAAACTTATTAATCGCTTGGGCTGTCTCCTCAGGGTTATCCAAAGGAACCGCATGTCCAGCTTTCTGAACTTCGACAACCCGAGCTTTAGGGATAAGCGACACAACCTTCTCAAGAACCTCCCGTTCAACCAAGTCGCTTTCCTCTCCACGGACAAAAAGAGTTGGCATTTTTAAGTTAGAAAGAAAATCCCACAAGTTCACATCTCTTAAAACCCTTTTGCCTTCTTTCATCTTATGAATAAGCCTTATGTCACAAAGCCACTCGAAAAGCCCGTCATCTCGAGGCATTGTGACTTTTTTTAGATAACTCAATGCCTTTTCATAACTGATACGAGGGTTTTCTTCCATTAAGGCCTCGGCCATCTCATCGAGGTGAAATTTATCCGGACGAGTTCTTAAAGCGGAAAGTATCCTCCTTCTGCCCTTTTCTGAAAGTTCTGGAGCGTAATCGATGACTATGAGTTTTTTCACCGCCTCCTGGTAATTTGAGGAATAAACGATGGCATTTCTTCCACCCATGGAATGCCCTATGAGGGTTAGTTTCCCGAGGTTTAGCGTTTTCCTTAACGCTTCGATGTCCGAAACAAAATCGAAAGTGGTGTATCTTTCAAGATGAGCCCTATCGCTTTTACCATGGCCTCTTTGGTCAAGAGCTATGAACCGAAAAGGTCCCTCCAAATGAGGCAAGATAAACTCCCATACTTCGGCCGCATCGCCAAACCCATGAAGTAAAATCACCGGTTCACCCTTTCCCTTTTCAAGATACCTAAGTTTCAAGTGGTCGTTTTCAAAAAAACCTTCCCTATCCCACAAGCTCACTCCTCCTGAAAATGGATTGAAGCTCATAACCCTTCTCTTTAAGTAACTCCCTTGCTCCCTCTTCTCGATCGATAAGGGCCATTACCATAATCACTCGAAGGCCAAAACTTTCACAAACCTCGATAGCTTTAAGTAAAGTACTCCCCGTGGTAACCACATCCTCCACTACTGCCACTCTCATGCCTTCTCTTAAAGCCTTATCACCCTCTATCCAAAGCCCTTTGCCGTGTTTTTTGGGCTCTTTACGGATGATAAACGCATAGACGGGGTCCCCTTCGAGGTAACTTATCAGGGAAACTGCTGTCACTATAGGATCTGCACCAAGAGTTGGTCCTCCTATGGCTTCGATCTTTTCGTTTGCGTTTTTGATCATTTGGTAGAACAACTTCCCGCATAAATAAGCCCCTTCGGGAGTTAAAGTCGTCTGTTTTGCATCTATATAAAAGCTCGACCTTTTACCCGATGAGAGCAAAAAATCGCCCTCTTCATAGGACCTCTCTTTTAATACTTGCCTGAGCCTTTCTCTCAAATCCATCTCACACCTCTTTGGCGAAAAATTCCAATTGCATCCTCTCACGGGGAGGACTTACTGGATAGCAGCCGGTAAAGCAAGCATAGCAAAACTCGTCCTCGTGCCCTTTAACACACCTTTTCAATCCCTCAAGGCTCAAGTAAGCCAAACTCTCCACCTCTAAAAATCGCCTTATGTCCTCAACAGATAAATTTGCAGCAATTAACTCCTCCTTGGTAGGGGTATCAATGCCGTAAAAACACGGGCTTATTATAGGAGGGGAACTGATCCTCACGTGAATCTCTTGAGCTCCAGCTTGTCTTAGCATGAACATATTCTTTTTAACTGTGGTGCCTCTCACTATCGAATCATCGACCACTACTATGCGTTTTCCCTGAAGAACTTCCTTCACTGCGTTAAGTTTGACCTTCACTCCAAAGTGTCTTATAGAATCCTGAGGCTCAATGAAGGTCCTTCCCACATAGTGATTCCTTATAATCCCAAGCTCTAAGGGTATTCCTGAATGGTGGGAAAAGCCTATCGCTGAGGGAACACCCGAATCGGGTACGGGGATCACAACCTCGGCCTCTGCAGGAGCTTCTTCAGCAAGTTCTATCCCCAATTGTTTTCGAACCTTATATACGCTCTGTCCGAACAAAAAGCTATCGGGTCTTGCAAAATAAATGAACTCAAAGATACACTGCTTGGGCTTTGTTTTGGAAAAAGGAAAAAGGGAAAAGCACTTTTCGCCCTCAAACCAAACCACCTCACCTGGTTCGATCTCCCTCACGAATTCGGCCCCGATTAGATCAAAGGCACAGGTCTCCGACCCCACCGCCCATCCCTTTTTGAGCTTGCCCAACACTAAAGGCCTAAAGCCATGGGGATCTCTCACCGCGATTAATTCTTTTTCGCTCATGAAAAGAAGCGAATAGGCCCCCTCCACATGCTTCAGGGCGCTTATGAGTCGTTCAACTGCCTCCCCCTTCGCACGAGCAAAAAGGTGGATTATGACCTCCGTATCCGAGGTGGATTGGAAAATAGCCCCCTCTTTTTCCAATTCCCTTCTTATCATCCCTGCATTAGTCAAATTACCGTTATGAGCTATGGCTATCCCTCCCCGGGAATAATCGAAGATCAAAGGCTGAAGGTTTTTGGGATGGCTTTGCCCAGTGGTAGAATACCTAACATGGCCTATAGCTAAAAAACCCGGAAGTTTTTTTAGCTTTTCTACATTAAACACGTCTGCCACAAGTCCCATGTCCCTATGATAATAAAGGGCTTTTCCATCGGAACTCACAATCCCCGCACCTTCCTGTCCCCTATGCTGAAGGGCATATAGGCCTAAATAGGTGAGGTTAGCCGCTTCCGGATGCCCATAAACGCCAAATACTCCACAACCCATTAAAACAGCTCCTTTTGAGCTGAAGGTGGGGTTATTCCTAAATAGGCAAAGGCTTTTCGGGTGGCTACCCTACCACGGGCAGTTCGTTTCAAAAAACCCATCTGGATCAAAAATGGCTCATGATGCTCCTCAATGGTATCCCGCTCTTCGTTCAATGCCGCACATATGGTCTCAATACCCACCGGTCCCCCTCCGAATTTTTCAATGATGGTCCTAAGGATGATCCGATCCATCTTATCGAGTCCCTCTTGATCTATTTGCATAAAGTCTAAAGCCTCTTTTGCCACCCCGAAACTTATTATCCCATCCCCCTTCACCTGAGCGTAATCCCTTACCCTCTTTAACAGCCTCAAGGCAATCCGTGGAGTTCCTCGCGATCTTTTGGCTATCTCCTGAGCTCCTTTTGGATCAAGGGGTATGGATAAAAACTTGGAGGCCCTCATTATTATTCTCTCGAGTTCTTCCAGAGTATAATAATCAAGACGCAGAATCATCCCAAAACGAGCCCTTAAAGGTCCGGAAAGAAGACCTATGCGGGTCGTAGCACCGATGAGGGTAAACCTCGGTAACTTAAGCCGTATGGCCTTGGCCCCGGGGCCTTGCCCTATTATTATGTCGAACTTAAACTCCTCCATGGCTGGATAAAGGGCTTCCTCAATCACTTTACCCAACCGATGGATCTCATCAACGAACAGCACATCGCCATCCCTTAAACTGGTAAGTATTGCCGCAAGATCCCCTACCCTCTCGATGGCTGGCCCAGAGGTCACCTTTATACCCACCCCCAGCTCCTGAGCTACTACAAAAGCTAATGTGGTTTTTCCCATCCCCGCGGGACCATAAAGGAGAACATGATCCAGGGGTTCGCCCCTTTTTTTCGCGGCTTCCACGCAAACTCTTAAATTGGCCTTCACATGCTCTTGGCCTATGAAATCGTCGAACGTAAGGGGCCTTAACCCCTCAAATCCCTTATCCTCTGTCGGAAACAAATCTTCCCTTTTCACATCACTTTCACATTATAGGGAAAAAAAATACCTTAGAAAACATTCTGAGAGTTTTCTATAGAAGGATGAGTTTTTTTTGAGTTGATGATACATTAATAATCTTACAAAAACCAAAGAGGTCCTCAAGATGAAGACTTGCATCTTAGGTGCTGGCAATTTGGGAACGACACTAGCCATTTATCTCAGGAAGAAAGTAAAAGAGGTCAAGCTCTGGACTAAAGAAGAAGATGTTATCGAGAGCATCCGCCTTCGCCGGACAAATCCCCGATATCTACCCGATGTGGAACTTCCCGATGGATTGTTCGTAAGTTCCCAAGTGGAAGATGTGGTCGAAGGAACCGAAATGCTAATCCTGGCAGTACCTTCTCATGCGATAAGATCGGTAATGAGGCTTTTTGCCCCCTTTTTAAAAAATGAGGTCTTGATAGTCAATTTTGCCAAAGGGCTCGAACCCCTAAGTGGAAAGAGATTAAGCCAGGTAATAAGGGAGGAATTGGGAGAGAAGGATCTACCCATTGTGGTCATCTCGGGCCCTTCTATAGCAAAAGAAATCCTTGAAGGAATCCCCACTTTTGTTAACGTGGCCTCGGAGAAATTAAAGTGGAGCTTAAAGGTCAAAGAAATTTTAGAGGGCCCTTCTTTCTTCCTCTGCCCCACGGATGACGTCATAGGAGTTGAGGTGGGAGGAGCTTTTAAGAACGTATTTGCTATCGCTGCAGGATTATGTGACGGACTTGGATTTGGAACAAATACTAAGGCAGCAATTGTCACCAAAAGCATGGGCGAATTGGTCCTCTTAGGCGAGTCCTTAGGCGCCAAGAAGGAGACCCTTTATGGACTTGCAGGTTTGGGTGATCTTTTGGTCACAAGTTTCAGCCCCCATAGCCGAAATAGGAGGTTTGGAGAAAAAATCGGAAAAGGCAAAACACCCGAAGAAGCCGAAAGGGAAATAGGCCAAGCCATAGAGGGAATAAATGCGACCAAGGTAGCGAAACAAATAGGGGAAGAAAAGGGGCTAAAGCTACCCATCGTGGAGTCCCTTTATCGGTTGTTATTCGAGGGGAAAAGCCCGAGAGAGGTTTTCGAAAGTTTTTTGTGGTAAAATAAATTAAAAATGGAAAAGAGGTTTTATCGCATCATAACTCATAATGATATGGACGGCGTAGTTAGCGCAGCTCTTTGTTCTTATGCCTTGAAGATAAAAAGGGTCTACTTTACCTCACCTTCAGCGGTGAGTCGGGGGATTATCAGTATAAACGAAAGGGATGTGGTATGTGATCTGCCTTACCCTTTGGTATGTGGACTATGGTTTGATCATCATGAAGGAAACTTGGAGGAGTTAAAATTAAGAGGGATATCCTTAGAGGAGATAAAAGGAAGGTTTGACCTCAAACCGAGTTGTAGTAGGGTTGTGTTTGAGTTTTTTCAAGAAGATGGAGTGAGTTTCCCTCTTTATTTAGAAGAAACCGTCAAGGAAACCGATGTGGTCGACGGTTTTTTGTACTCAAGCATTGAAGATTGGAGGAAAGAAACACCCGGTAAGCTCTTGGATAATTCCATTAAGGCCTCAGATTCGGACTTAAAGGAAAAACAGGCCTACTTAAGATATTTGGTCCCTCTGTTAAGGGATCATCCCTTAGAAGAAGTGGTGAAAGACGAAAGGGTCAAAAAGCGAATAGAGAAGTACAAATTGGAAGAAGAGAAGATGCTCCGCCTTATAGAACAAGACGCTCATTTTTTGCCTTTTGATACGGAAAAAGAATTGGTGGTTATTGATCTAAGCCGACATAATCGTAGGCCATGGGTCATTAAACAACTGGTTTCTTTAATTTATCCCGAAGCATTAGCGGTAATCGAGATCTTCCCCGTTTTCGAAAGGGAGATAAAGACCACCAATTTCGGGATCTCCATGTCACTTACCGTGAAGGCCAAGAATTCGGTCTCCAAAGACATCGGCGAAATCATGCGACAACTCAACATTGGCGATGGCCATAAGGGGGCAGCAGGAGGATTTGTCAAGGCTCGTTCTAAAGTTGAGATGTTGAAAAAGAAAGAAGAAGTGCTTAAAAGGATTTACGAGCTATGGAAAGCTCAGATGTAAGTAGTAAACTCTTAAAGCTAAAAGAACTGGTTACGGGTAAACGTAAAATCCTCATTTTGACCCATCTTAATCCCGACCCTGATGCTTTGGCCAGCGCTTATGGATTGAGGTACCTTTTTAAAAAATGGGGAATCAACTCGATAATAGCTTACGAAGGAGTTTTGGGGAGGCCCGAAAATCGGGCTATGATGAGGCGCTTGAGGATTCCCCTTTGTTCGGTAAAGGCGATTGAACCCCGCAATTTCAGCATAATCGCAGTGGTTGATACTCAACCTCCTTCCACCAATATTCCTCTTTCTCCACAAATTATGCCCACTATAGTCATAGATCACCATCCTATCGCTAAAAAATCATTGATAAGCCGCATACCCTTTGTAGATATAAGACCTCATTATGGAAGTACTTCTACCATTGTGGCCTCTTACCTTCTGGAGGCAGGAGTAGAGTTGATCCCAATGGTGGCCACCGCCCTTTATTACGGCATTAAGTCAGATACCCGCGACCTTGGACCAAGTGCAAGTCAAGAAGATGTAAGAATGGCTGGTCTTCTTTATCCAAAGGTTTCCCTCAGGGTGCTCTCCGAAATCGAAAATCCCAAGCTTCCTCGAGAATATTTCAAAGTCCTAAAAGAAGGAATACAAAATGCCATATATTTCCCTCCTGGAATTTTGGTGAGCGATCTTGGTTCCTTATCATATGTGGATATGCTCTCGGTAGTGGCGGATCTCCTTCTCAGGGCTGAAGGCGTAAGATGGGTACTTTCAATTGGCGAATGGAAAGGAAATGTATTCTTCAGCATCCGTACGAGCGACGGCCGTAGGCAAAGTGCTGACAAAATTGCCAAATACTTAGTCCGCGGAATAAACGGCGGTGGAGCAGGAGGACATCCCTCTATGGCTGGAGGCAAAATCGGCTTAAGCCTATCCCAAAACGGCCTGGAAATAAGGCAAAAATTAATAAAACGCTTTGTAAAAGAGCTCGGTTCTTCTTTGGAAAAAGGAGTACCATTTATAGGAACAAATGGAAATACCTAAAGATAAGGAGGCCAAAATGGAGCTGAAGACCGTCAGAATGGAGTTTCCAGAAGGTTGTAACATTATTTTGGGACAAAGCCATTTTATAAAGACCGTGGAAGATCTTTATGAAATAATGACAACTCATTTGCCCCAAGCTAAATTCGGTATTGCCTTTTGCGAAGCGTCTGGAAAAAGGCTCATAAGATTCGAAGGCAATGATCAAGAATTAATCGATGTAGCTTGTAAAAATCTTGAACGTATTGCTGCAGGGCACACTTTCCTGATCGTTATGAAAAATGCGTATCCTATTAATGTCATTAATGCAGTAAAAAGTTGTCAAGAAGTCTGTAGGGTTTTTTGTGCAACTGCGAATCCTGTTGAAGTTATCGTGGCGGAAACTGAACAGGGAAGAGGCATAATAGGAGTAATTGACGGATATCCTCCTTTAGGAAGAGAAGGAGAAGAAGATCGCAAAGAGAGAAAGGAGTTCCTCCGAAAAATAGGTTATAAGTTATGAGGATTTTTTAGCTTCTTCTGGCTTAATTAATTCGACTATTGCAAGAAGTGCCCCATCTCCTTTACGGAATCTCGTACGATAAATGCGAACGTAACCTCCTTTTACATCCTTATAGCGAGGCGCTATTTCGTTGAAGACTTTTCTCATAATGTTTTTGTCCAAAATATATCTTAACGTTTCCCTTTTTGCTTTTAAATCTCCCTCTTTACCTAAGGTTATAATTTTTTCCGCCACGGATCGTAATTCTTTGGCTTTGGCCAAAGTCGTTTCAATCCTTTCGTGACGGAAAAGTGAAGTCACCATATTCCTTAACATCATTAAACGATGGCTTGTAGGTCTGCCGAGTTTCCGATGGGCTTTTCTATGCCTCATTCCTCTCCTCCTCTTTCCGTTTGAATTCTACACCCATTTCCAAAGAAAGTCCAAATTTTTGCAAAGCGATCCTTATCTCTTCTAATGATTTCTTACCCAAATTCCGAGCTTGTAGGAGTTCCTGTTCGCTCTTATTAACCAGATCACCAATGTATTTTATGCCTATGCTCTTTAAAGCGTTAATTGAACGAGCCGAAATCTCCAACTCCTCAACGGATTTTTGAAGGATCTCTTCCAAATCTTCTTTTTCAGCTTCATGAAAAGTTACCCTTTTCGCCGTTTCCAATTTTTCCTCTTCAAACTCGGTGAAGACCTTCAATTGCTCTTGGAGAATACGGGCAGCTATCCCCACTGCCTCTATGGGCTTAACGGTACCATCGGTCCAAACCTCAAGGATCAAACGATCGTAATCAGTAATATGTCCTACTCGGGTAGGAGTAACGGTATAATTGACTTTTTTTATGGGGGTAAATATGGAGTCGATGGCAATTGTGCCAATCGGCATAGCCTCATCCTTATTTCTCTCCGCAGGAACATACCCCCTTCCTCTTTTCACAGTCATCTCCATCTTCAATACGCCATCCTTTTCTAAAGTAGCTATGTAATGATCAGGATTTACCACCTCCACCCCAGGGGGACATTGAATGTCCGCCGCTCGAACTTCCTTTTCGCCTTTAGCCTCGATCCTAACTGTCTTAGGCTCATCAGCGTACATCTTGAACCTGACACCTTTTAAGTTAAGGATTATTTCCGTAACATCTTCGCGAACACCCGGGAGGCTCGAATATTCGTGCAAACAACCTTCGATTCTCACCGAAGTAATAGCAGCCCCTTCTAAGGAAGCTAAAAGGACCCGTCTAAGTGAATTTCCTAAGGTTACTCCATATCCCCTCTCCAAAGGCTCTATGATAAAACGCCCATATGTCCCATCTTCCGCTTCCTTATCGACTTCTATTCCTTTAGGACGAATGAGCTTTTTCCATTGATCCTCGTACTTACTCAAATCCATCCTTCACTCCTTTTTGACGCGGAATTTACTTAGAATAAAGTTCAACTATCAGTTGCTCCTGAATAGGTGGCGTAGTTAGTTCTTCCCTTCTCGGCATATCTTTAACTATGCCCTTCAGCTCATCCTTCTTTAATTCTAACCATGAAGGCACATTTCTTCGCGCTACCCCTTCTAAAGCGTTTTTTATTCTCTCCATGTCCCTGCTGGAAGGTTTAACTTCTATCACATCACCCACGTCCACCAAGTAGGAAGGAATATCCACAACTTTCCCGTTCACCATGATATGGCCGTGAGCAACCAGTTGTCTGGCCTCACGTCGACTTGAAGCAAAACCAAGCCTATAAACCACATTGTCAAGCCTTCTTTCAAGAAGAATGAGAAGATTAACTCCCGTGTTCCCCTTTTGCCTCTCGGCCATCTCGAAATAGCGTCTAAATTGAGACTCACTTACCCCATATATCCTCTTTACTTTCTGCTTTTCTCTCAGACGCAATCCGTAATCGGAAAACTTAACCCTTCCCGTAGGCCCATGCTGTCCAGGTGGATAAGGACGCCTTTCAAAAGCACATTTATCCGTATAGCATCTTTCTCCTTTTAAATAGAGTTTAATCCCTTCGCGCCTGCATAGTTTACAAACGGGTCCCGTATATCTTCCCATTTATACTCTCCTCCTCTTTGGGGGTCTACATCCATCATGGGGAATAGGAGTGACGTCCTTCACCGATTTGATCTTCAAACCAGCGGCTTGAAGTGCCCGTATGGCCGCTTCCCTCCCAGCCCCTGGCCCTTTTACCAAAACACTAACCGCTCTCATGCCCGCTATATCGATTGCCTTTTTCGCGGCTGCTTCAGCCGCCAATTGGGCGGCAAAAGGAGTCCCCTTTCTGGCACCTTTGAATCCTTGAGTTCCACCAGACGCCCAGGCTATTGTATTACCCTCTGGATCCGTAATGGTGATTATGGTGTTATTAAAGGTAGCCTGAATATGAGCAATCCCTTCCGGAACATTTTTCCTCACTTTTTTCTGAGTTTGAGCGCGTCTTCTGGCCATTTTCTACCTCTTGTCTTTATTTTTTCTTCTTTATAAGAGCCCCGCGTGGACCTTTTCTGGTCCTGGCGTTACTTCGAGTCCTCTGCCCTCTAACGGGTAAACCCATCTTATGCCTAAGCCCCCGATAACAACCTATTTCCATCAACCTCTTTATGTTCATGGCCACTTCTTTCCGCAGTTCCCCTTCCACTTTGTAATTCCGATCGATTATCTCACGGATCTTCGCCACCTCTTCCTCACTGAGTTCCCCCGCCTTCTTCCCGAAATCTATACCGGCTTCCTTTAATATTTTTTGTGCTGTAGTTCGCCCTATGCCATAAATGTAAGTCAAAGCTATTTCAATACGCTTATTAGGAGGAATGTCTACACCTGCTATCCGTGGCATGGTTTACCCCTGTCTTTGTTTATGTTTCGGGTTTTCACAAATAACCCGAACGATTCCCTTACGCTTTATTATCTTACATTTATCGCATATCTTCTTGACCGAAGCCCTTACCTTCATCTCGAACCCTCCTACTTACTTCGATAAATTATCCTCCCCCTCGTTGGGTCATAGGGTGAAAGCTCAACCTTAACCTTATCACCCGGTACTATTTTAATATAATACATCCGCATCTTCCCAGATACATGTGCCAAAACCCTATGCCCATTAGGAAGTTCTACCCTGAACATGGCATTTGGTAACACCTCTACCACCGTCCCTTCTACCTCCAACCCCTTAGGCATTAGTAACCTTGACTCCTATCGCCTCCAGGATCTTCTTCTGAATCTCCTCTATTCCTCCTTCCCCTACTATGCCCTTCATAATTCCCAATTTTTTATAATACTCCTTCAAAGGCTCGGTCTGCTCCTTATAAACTTTAAGCCTTGATTTTACTGTTTCTTCCTTATCGTCATCCCTTTGATACAACTCCCCTCCACATTTATCACATCTCCCATCCACTTTGGGGGGATTAAATATTAAATGGTACATAGCTCCACAATTTTTACAAGTCCTTCTGCCCGAAAGTCGCTTAAGTACTTCCGCTTCCGAAACATCAATGTCGATAACCCAATCTATTTTCTGTCCTAATTCCTTCATCATCCGGTCAAGGGCCTCGGCTTGAGCTACAGTTCGAGGAAAACCATCGAAAATCACACCACGCTCAACCCCCTTGGAAAGCAGCCACTCCTTAACAATCCCTATGACCACCTCATCGGGAACAAGCTTCCCCTCATCCATATATCTCTTGGCCTCTCTACCTAAGGGTGTGCCTTCCCTCACCGCTTCCCTTAAAATATCCCCTGTCGAAAGATGTAACATCCCAAGCCTTTCCGAAAGTAGTTTGGCTTGAGTGCCTTTTCCTGAACCAGGAGGCCCAAGAAAAATCAAATTCATTCTTACCTCCTCCCTCTTATACGAATTCCTTTTACTAATGTCTCATATTGCCTTGTCAAAAGATGCGCCTCAATTTGTTGAAGTGTATCAAG
>CAYZRR010000045.1:0-5420 GCA_964480925.1 uncultured Thermodesulfobacteriota bacterium | reverse complement strand
TGCCGAGAAGTTTGGTGAGCCTGGTTGTTTATATCTTTTGGGCTGTAAGGGGCCTATTACGCATGCGGATTGTCCTCTGAGGAAGTGGAACAATGGGGTCAACTGGTGCATAGATGCGGGGATGGGATGTCAGGGATGTACGCAACCTGAGTTCCCTGATCAACTTGGCCCCTTCTATGAGAAGATCACCGATGTTCATGTGCCAAAGATAGGCGAATATTGGCAGAAGAAGGAGGTTTAGCGATGGGGAAGATCGTTATCGATCCCGTAACGCGGATTGAAGGACATTTGAAGGTTGAAGTATTGGTTGATGGGGGGCAGGTTAAAGAGGCGCGTTGTTCCGGTCTGCTCTTCAGGGGTTTTGAGAGGATTCTTAAGGGGCGTGATCCTCGAGACGCTCAGATAATAACTCAGAGGATATGCGGGGTCTGTAACCATTGTCATACAACTGCTTCAACTTACTGTCTTGATAGCGCCTTTGGGATCGCCGATAAAATCCCACATAACGGCCGTTGGATAAGGAATCTTACCCTTGCCTTTCACCAGTTGCAGGATCATATTCTTCACTTTTATCTGCTTGCTGCTCTGGATTATGTGGATGTCACGAAGGTGGCCGATTATGAAGGCAATGACCGGGTTTTGAACTCTGTTAAGGAGTTCTTGAAAAGAGGCGAGCTTTCGCCCTTTGTACCCCGGTATGAAGGGGATTATAGACTTCCTCCCGAATTAAACCGGGAACTCTGCGCTCATTATGTTAAGGCCCTGGAGATAAGGCGAAAGGGACACGAGGCGGTGGCCATTTTAACAGGGAAAGTACCGCATGCTTGTACCATTACTCCGGGCGGAGCCACCGAGACTGTAACGATTGACAAAGTGACTTCCCTTCTGTGGAGGGCGAGAGAACTAAGGGAGTTTGTGGAGGATTATTATATACCTGATGTAGTAAAGGTGGCCGAATATTATAGCGATTACTTTGAGATCGGAAGGGGCTGTGGTAGGTATCTTTCCTATGGGACTTTTGACTTGGACGGTTCTAATCCGGATTATGCCCAAAGGGCCCGATTCTTTAAGCAAGGTACAACCAACACCAAGTTAGAATACGAACCCCTTGACCTTGGAGTCATAAATGAGTACGTCAAGTATTCTTTTTATGACAATTCCACAAGTGGAAGGCATCCCTTCCAGGGTGAGACGGAACCCCTTCCGAAGAAAGAGGGAGCTTACTCGTGGCTTAAGTCCCCAAGGTATAAGGGAGAGGTTTACGAAGTGGGGCCATTGGCAAGGATCGCCGTAATGTACGCCAGTGGTGATCAGAAGGTTCGAGATCTTGTGGATTCAATTCTCGGGCATTTTAAGGCTTCAAAGGAGGCTCTGTTTTCGGTACTTGGAAGGCATGCCTCCCGAGCCCTATGTGCCCTTTTGATCGCCAGGCAGCTTGAAGGGTGGGTTCTTGAACTTAAGCCTGGTGAGCCCGCTTGGATCCCCTTCGAGATTCCTGATGAAGCGGAAGGGGTTGGGATAGTGGATGCGGCAAGGGGAGCTTTAGGGCACTGGGTGGTTATAAAAGATAAAAAGATCCATAATTACCAGTGCGTGGTTCCCACCACCTGGAATGCTTCTCCCAAGGACGATATGGGGAATCCTGGTCCGATAGAACAGGCCTTAATTGGAACCAAGGTGAAGGATGAGAAGAACCCCTTTGAGATAGTGAGGATCATAAGGTCTTTCGACCCGTGCATAGCCTGTGCGGTTCATCTGTTAAACGCTAAGGGGAATACGATAGGAAGGTTCATTATAAGTTAGGGGAGGACCAAAATGGTCAGGTCTGAACAGAAGCCATTGGAAGAGATTTTGGGATATTTAAAGGATTGCAAGAAGGTCTTTCTTTTAGGCTGTGATGGATGTGCTCAGGCAAGTGGAACTGGAGGGCTTCCTCAGCTCAAGGAGATGAAAGAAAAACTTGAACAAAATGGCAAGGAAGTAACGGGGCTTATGGTCGTGGATTTTTTGTGTCAGAAAGCGCTTGTGGCCTCTCACCTGAGGCCTCTTGAAGAAGAGGTGATGAGTTCGGACGCCGTTTTGGTTTTGACCTGTGGGTTGGGAATACAGGCATCAGCGGCTATGATCAAAAAACCGGTTGTTCCGGGTTGTAACACCGTTCCCTTAGGTGGGACTAGAGGAGAGTGGAGAGGAAGTGAGAGGTGCCTTGAGTGTGGCGATTGCGTGCTCTTTTGGACCGGGGGGATTTGTCCTCTTACGGCTTGTTCGAAGGGGCTTCTCAATGGAGCCTGTGGAGGGGCTTCTAATGGGAAATGCGAGGTTGACAAAAACAAGGATTGCGGTTGGGAAAAGATTTACCTAAGGCTTAAGGAACTCGGGCAACTTGAACGTTTGAAGCATTTCATCCCGCCAAAAGCTTACAACAAGATGAGGCCCAAGGGAGAGATCTTGACTTCCTTCCTTTGGGCACTTGAGCAGAAGTGAGGAGGGGAAAGATGGGTCTAAGAGAGGCCTTTGAGAGCGGAAAATTTGTGGTAACGGCTGAAGTCGGTCCTTTAAAAGGAACGGACATTACGGAGATAAAGGAGGTTGCCCATTTACTCAAGGGTAAGGTCGACGGGACAAATGTGACGGATCAGCAGAGTGCGGTCATGCGGCTTGGTTCCATGGTCACCTGTTATCTTCTTAAGCAAGAAGGACTTGATCCCATTTTGCAGGTAACCTGTAGGGACAGGAACAGGCTTGCCATCCAATCTGACCTTTTGAGCGCCCATGTATTGGGGATAAGGAATGTTTTGGCCATAACCGGTGATTATCCCACCTTGGGTGATCATCCCGATGCGAAGGCGGTTTATGATGTAGATTCGGTTCAATTGGTTTGGATGATCAACCGACTTAACCAAGGATATGACGTGGCAGGGAATGAACTCCAAGGAAAGACCGATTTCTTCATCGGGGCAGTGGTAACTCCCATCACCGATACAGAAGCGGCCTTTGAACTTCAGTTGATAAAGATGGAGAAAAAAATCGAAGCAGGGGCCAAGTTTTTCCAAACCCAGGCCGTTTATGACATTGATGCCTTCGCTAAGTTCATGAAAAGGGCCGAGAAGTTCGGTGTACCGGTTCTGGCAGGCATCATCCCCCTTAAGTCCGTCGGTATGGCCCGGTACATGAACAAAAACGTGGCTGGAGTATTCGTCCCCGAACACTTGATAGAAGAGATGCAAAAGGCGGAAAAACCCGCTCAAAAGGGCCTTGAGATCGCCGCAAGGTTGATCAGGGAAGTTAAGGACCTTTGTCAAGGGGTCCATATAATGGCCATAGGTTGGGAAAAGAAGGTCCCAGAGATATTGGAATTGGCAGGCCTTATCTAACCGCTTAAGAAGGGGAGGGTTACCTCCCCTTCTTTCTTTTTTACCTAAAAACTTTCGCAAAAAAGAAGAAAAGTGTAAAATTTTTCACAAATTAGGAGGGATTTCGTTTTGGGGAAAAGGGTCATATTAGGGGTTGGAAACATCTTGCTTAAGGATGAAGGGGTAGGGGTTCATGTGGTTAAGATGATGGAATCGATGGAGCTTCCTGAAGGGGTGGAAGTGGTTGATGGGGGGACCCTTGGTTTTGATCTTCTGGGGATTTTTGAGGATAGCGAAAAAATCGTTATTGTAGATGCCTTAAAGGGAGGGCATGAACCGGGGACCATTTACAAGGTTACCCCCGAGGAGCTTAAGGGCGATCTGAATCGGGCTTTGAGCCTTCATCAGGTTGGGCTTTTGGAAGTAATGGAGATGGGGAAGCTGTTAGGGTTTCAACCTAAAGTTGTTATAATCGGGATTGAGCCTAAGGAGATCGATTGGGGAATGGAACTAAGCGAGGAAGTGAAGGTGAAGCTCCCAAAGGTCATCTCGCTGGTGTTAGAGGAGATAAAAAGTGCATGAGTTAAGTATTGCTCAGAGTTTACTTGATATAATCGCTCAACAAGCCCAAATTTATGGGGCCAAAAGGGTCACCAGGGTAAACCTAAGGATTGGTGCCCTAAGTGGGGTTGTGAAAGAGGCCTTATGTTTTGCCTTTGAGGTCTTGAGTAAAGGACATGTGGCAGAAGGAGCCACTTTGGAAATAGAGGAAGTCCCGGTGAGGATAAGGTGCGAAAGATGCGGGATCTTTGAAGGGATCCCCTTTTTGGTCTGTCCCGACTGTGGGGAAATAGCCGAGCTCCTTAGTGGAAGGGAGCTCGAGATTTATTCTATGGAGATAGAAGATGGAAGTGAAGGTAGTGAAGGATATTCTTGAGGCCAATGAAGTTATAGCTGAAGAGAACCGCCGACTCTTCAAGGAGAAGGGCCTCTACGTGCTTAACCTTATGGGGGCCCCTGGGACCGGCAAGACCACGCTTCTTGAAAGGACCATCGAAAGGATAAAGGATCGGTGGAAGGTGGGTGTCATCGAGGGAGACATTGCCACAAGCAGGGATGCTGAAAGAATCGCTCAATACGGAGTCTCGGTGGTTCAGATAAACACTGGAGGGGCTTGTCATCTGGATGGGAATATGGTCCGTATGGGGTTAAGGGAACTTCCACTTGAAGGACTCCAAGTTTTAATTGTTGAAAATGTGGGGAATTTGGTCTGCCCTGCCGAATTCAACATAGGAGAGGACGATAAGGTAATGATCCTTTCGGTGACCGAAGGGGAGGATAAGCCTCTTAAGTATCCCCTGATGTTCCAAGTCTCAAGGCTTCTGCTTTTAAACAAGATCGACCTTCTTCCCTATGTGGACTTTAACCTTGACCGATTCAGGGAATTCGCCCTTAAGGTGAATCCTCATCTTGAGATAATCCCCATATCCTGTAAGACTGGTGAAGGGCTTGAGGAGTGGATCAAGTGGCTTGAGAACCGCTTAAAAGAAACCCGATGAAAAGGCTTCGCTTGACCGTAAAGGGGATAGTCCAGGGAGTGGGTTTTAGGCCCTTTGTTTTTAAGGTGGCCTCTGCCTTAAACCTTAAGGGTTGGGTTTTGAACGATGAAGAAGGGGTTAAGATCGAGATAGAAGGGGATGAAGAGAAGCTTGAGGAGTTTTTAAGGGAACTTCTCTCTAATCCTCCTCCCCGAGCCGAGATCGAAGAAGTGGAAAAAGAAGAACTTGAACCGATAGGGTATAGTTCATTTGAGATAAAGGAAAGCGAGGAGTCCTTTGAACGATCGGTTCTCGTTTCGCCTGATATGGCCACCTGTGAGGATTGTTTGCGGGAGCTTTTTGATCCTCAAGATCGTCGTTATCGTTATCCCTTTATAAACTGTACCAATTGTGGACCTCGCTTCACCATTATAAAAGATGTGCCTTATGATCGAGATAAAACCACAATGGCCTCCTTTAAAATGTGCCCCGATTGTTTAAGCGAATACCATAACCCTTTGGACCGAAG
>CAYZRR010000044.1:0-12418 GCA_964480925.1 uncultured Thermodesulfobacteriota bacterium | reverse complement strand
CAAATTGCTAAGGAGATTTCGGAGAAGATAAAGAAGCAGGTTTTGGTGAGCTGTGATGTGGAGATAGTCGATTACGGAAGTTTACCTCGTACTGATCGTAAGTCAAAAAGAGTTTTTGATTATAGGGAGTGAAAAGATGATGAAATTAAAAGTGAAGGAATATTTCAAGGTTAAGTCAATAGAAGAAGCCATAAACCTTAAACTTCAGTATGGTGAAAAGGCTATGTTCATCGGTGGTGGAACAGACGTGATAGTGGGGTTAAAAAACAAAAAGTGGACCCCTGAAGTTTTGATTTCACTGAATGATATTCCGGGTCTTTCTTATATAAAAGAGGAAAACGGAACCGTGAAAATAGGGGCGCTTACAACTCACAGGGAGATAGAGAGGTCATCCCTTATCGAAAAGAAAATTGGAGCTCTCATGGATGCCGTTAAAAACCTGGGTTCGGTCCAGATTCGTAATGTGGCAACCATAGGGGGGAATCTGTGTAATGCGGCTCCTTCGGCGGATACCGCTCCTCCCTTGTTAGTTCACAATGCCTTCGTAACACTTGAGGGCAAAGGGGGGCGAAGGTCTTTGCCTTTGGAGGAGTTTTTCCTTGGTCCAGGTAAGACCGCAAAAAAAGAGGATGAGGTATTGATCGAGATCAGTTTGCCCACTCCTCCAAAAACCGCTAAAAGCGCTTATTGGAAACATACCAGAAGGGCAGCCCTTGAGCTTCCTATAATAGGT
This sequence comes from uncultured Thermodesulfobacteriota bacterium, assembly GCA_964480925.1. Lineage (GTDB taxonomy): Bacteria > Desulfobacterota > B13-G15 > B13-G15 > B13-G15 > B73-G16. Next base: position 11,685 of record CAYZRR010000044.1, on the reverse strand, counting down.
GTGGCTGTGTATTTAGATGTAGACCCCCGAGAATACGGAAGATTGCAACAGGTTTTTGACCTACCGGACTCCACTTGGGATGACCAGTTAAGAGCTTTAAACGAGAGTGAGGTATTCTGTAAGGAATTGAGGGTGGCTTTAGGGGTTGCTGCTCCCATTCCCTTGAAGGTAAAGGATCTAGACGGAATAGTGAAAGATAAGCATTTAAATGACCAACTTCTTTCTGAAGTGACAGATGTGGCTTTACAGAAAGCACAAGTAAGAGATAGTTGGAGAGGTGCAGCTTGGTATCGTAAAGAAATGATAAAAGTATTGACTAAAAGGTTGGTACTTATTTGTTTGAGAAGGATTTTGAAGGAGGTTTAAAGGTGAGATACACGATAAATTTTAAGCTCAACGGAGAAGAGATGAGCATTGAAGTAGAACCTTCGTGGACATTGCTTTATTTGCTTCGGGAAGTTTTAGGCCTTAAAGGGACAAAAGAGGGATGCGGAATGGGAGAATGTGGAGCGTGTACGGTCCAAATAAATGGGAAAGCGGTTGCTTCTTGTATATACCCCGTAATGGAAGTGGATGGGAAAGAAGTTTGGACTATAGAAGGGTTAGCTCAAAGTTCTGGGACACTTCATCCATTACAAAAGGCCTTTATTGAACGCGGAGCTATTCAGTGTGGTTTTTGTACTCCTGGGATGATAATGTCGGCAAAGGCTTTATTGGAAGAGAATCCTTCGCCTACCGAAGAGGAAATAAAAGAAGCTATTGCTGGTAATATATGTCGATGTACAGGTTATGTACAAATTATTGAAGCCATAAAACATGCAGCGGAGGAATATTATGGAAGCAAAAAATAAGGAAGAATTGGAACAATTTGCAGTTGTCGGGAAGCCTATCCCCAAAAGGGATGCTTATTACAAAGCTACTGGCCAAGCTTTTTATATACAGGACGTAACGCTCCCAGGAATGCTTTATGGGAAAATTTTGTGGAGCCAATACCCACATGCGCGGATAGTTAATATAGATACCTCAAAAGCTAAACGGCTACCCGGGGTTAAGGCAGTTCTTACGGGGTATGATGTTCCAGAGTTTCGATTTGGCTTTTTGAAGGATAATATGCCTTTAAAGAAAAACAAAGTGGTCACATTGAGAGACGAAGTAGCAGCAGTTGCGGCTATTGACCCGGATATAGCTGAGGAAGCAATAAGCCTAATAAAGGTTGATTACGAACCCCTTCCAACCGTCTTCGATCCCATAGAGGCGATGCAAGAGGGAGCTCCCCTTATTCATGAGGAAAAGGGTACTAACGTATTACCTCTTCCTTGGAAGTTAAAGGTAGGAGATGTAGAAGAAGCCAAGAAGCGCTCCGCCTATATTGTAAGTGATCGATTTAAAACCACCTGGGTGACCCATTGCTGTATGGGCACAAGTGGGTGTGTGGCCTATTTTGATCCTCAAGGTAATTTGGTCATTTATGCCAATACTCAAATTCCCTACTTGGCTCAGAGGGATTTCCAGGAGTTTTTGTCTGTTTTGGGGCTGGGTGATAAGAGGGTAAGGGTTATTCAACCCTATATCGGAGGCGGGTTTGGTTCAAAGTTGGATACCTATGCCTATGAATATATTGCGATTCTTTTGGCCTGGGTGACGAAACGCCCGGTAAAGATACTTTTCACTCGTGAGGAAGAGTTTAAATATACTTCCCCTCGACAACCAACTATCATCGAGATAACCCAAGGATGTGACAAAGAAGGGAGGTTAACTTTCCGAGAGGTACACATGATCCTGGATAACGGAGGACGTACCTCGTGGGGAGCCACTACGCCTTCGGTGATGATGATGCCCATCTCTTCCCTTTATAAGGTTCCCAATGTGCTTTATACAGCTACTTGCGTATATACCAATAATACTTACTGTCAAGCTATGCGAGGATATGGTAATCCTCAAGCAACTTGGGCGATAGAATGTTCCATGGACGAATTGGCTGAAGAGGCTGGAATAGACCCCATGGAATTCCGTTTGATAAACGCTAATCAACCTGGGGAAATTACGCCACAGAATTTTAAGGTTTCTTCTTGTGCTTTAAGGGAGTGCATCGAAGAGGTGGGAAGACTGTTAGAATGGAAAGAAAAAAAAGGCAAACAAAGGGATAAGGCCAGGGGAGTGGGAATGGCCTCATTGATACACGTGGGTGGTGGCGCAAGGGTTTATCGATCAGACGGGTGCGGTACCATCATTAAGATAGATGATTTTGGAAAAGTCCAAGTCTTTACGGGAGCCACTGATATAGGACAAGGAGCCGATACGGTAATCGCTCAAGTAGTTGCTGAAGAATTAGGGGTTTCTATTGATGATGTCACAGTGATATGGAACGATACCGATATATGTCCTTGGGATGTTGGTGTACATGCAAGTAGGACTACCTTTATTGCTTGTCATTCTGCTTTAGGAGCGGCAAGAAAAATAAAAGAAAAGATCCTACAGTTAGCTTCTTTAATTCTTGGAGTTAGTGAAAAAGAGCTAAATATTAAAAACGGATTGATATTTTCACAAAAAGATGCATCCAAAAATATATCTTTAACCAAGCTTTTGCGTAATATTCATTATAGAACACAGGGAACTATAATGATGGCTGAGTATTTTTATGATCCTGATACCGAAATGTACGATAAGGAGTTTAAAGGGAATTTCTCAAAAGCCTATGCATATGGAACTCATGGAGTTGAAGTAGAAGTGGACAAAGAAACGGGTAAGGTGAAAATATTAAAATATGTAGCAGTTCACGATGTGGGTAAGGCGATTAATCCTATGTTAATAAAAGGACAGATTTATGGTGGAGCGGTGATGGGGATGGGTTTTGCGTTAACTGAGGAGATGATCTTTCGAGAAGGAGAGCTTATGAATCCCAATTTTAGGGATTATAAAATCCTCACCGCTAAAGATGTGCCTCCTATAGAGGCTGTTTTAATAGAACCCTGGGAAGAAACGGGGCCTTATGGGGCAAAAGGGATTGGGGAGCCGGGGTGTGTGCCTTCAGCACCAGCTATTGCCAATGCCATTTATGATGCGATCGGGGTAAGGATAAAGGAATTGCCTATTACGCCTGAGAAAATCTTGAAAGCCTTGAAGGAGAAGGAAGGCAGCTAACCACCTCCTAAAGGTTCCATGAAAATTTCAACAAAGACTTCGTCTCCGTCTTGAAGAGGGGTATCACCTATTTCGGTCGGTAAAAAGGTCCTTCCGTTAAGGATTATTCTTCTTAGATCATCTCCAGGGTTTTTCTTATGGTCCAAAACTTTGATGGGTAAGACAATGGATTGAATTCTTTCGAGTAGATCCTTTAAAGTACTTCCCTCCTCTACTTCTAAAAATATCGGAGGGTTAAACTTATTCATCATCACGAAATTAGCATCGATTTTGATCTTCATTTTCCTTTGGAAGGAAACACGAATTCGCCGTCAAGAACTTCCAGTAAAAGGCCGCACATTTCCTTGGGATTATGAATGAAGGCGTATCTATTACCCATTAAAAACCGGGGTTTAGTATCGATAGTTTTTACACCTTTCTCTCGAAGTTCCTTAAGAGCTTCTTCTACATCCGGAACGCGAAAAGAGATTAGAAAGACTCCTTCACCTCTTTTTCTAAGAAATTTGGCCACTTCGCTTTCCTCATCAGTTGGTTCCATAAGTTCAAATGCCACATCTCCTACATAGTATCTGATCACCTTAATTTTTTCCTCAGGAGCCGTGTACTCAACTGCGGGTTCCAATCCCAAGTCCTCTTCAAAACGCTTACGGGCACTTTTTAAATCCTTTACCGCAATACAGATATGATCCACCGCTAAGAGTTTCATCTTTCCTCCCTTTGGGCTACTGCTTCTATAGCTTCGATGATCTTCTTGTAACCTGTACAACGGCATATGTTAGAAGAAATAGCTCGGATAATATCCGAACGAGTGGGTTTCGGATTTCGATCTAACAGCGCTTTAGCAGTAAGTATCATCCCAGGCGTACAAAAACCACATTGTACTGCTCCATGATTAACAAAGGCCTCCTGTAAAGGATGAAGCTTATCCCCTTGTTTAAGACCTTCTATCGTGGTTATCTCTCGGCCATTAACTTCTGCAGTGAGCACCAAACACGACCTTACCGGCATTCCATCAAGTAAAACGGTACAAGCTCCGCAACTTCCTAACCCACAACCTTCCTTAGTTCCCGTAAGTTCCAATCGATTCCTCAGGGTTTCAAGGAGGGTCTCATAGGGTTTTACACTTAGATCAACCTGGTCGCCATTGACCTTAAATTGCACCCTTATGAGTTCCATTGTAGCCTCCTTCAACTTTCAAAAACCCTTTTGGCTAACCTTTGGGAAAGAACGGGTATCATCTCTTTCCTATAGAGAGGATCAAGTATTGTATTGGCAATAGCCTTTGTTTCTTTGGATAGTTTTTGCATACAGGAAGAAATTTCTTCCAATTTACCTTCCCATACCTTCGGAATAGGACCTATACCTCCAATTGCTATTTTTACCTTCTCACCTGAACCCGATAGCGCTATCCCTAAGAGGGGGTAATCAATCGAACCTCTTAACCTTAGCTTTTCATAGCCTCCTTTTGTGACTTCATTGGGGAGGGAAATTTGGCAGAGGATCTCTCCGGGTCTTAAAGAGAAGGGAGAAACGCCATTGCCGGTGAAGATGTCCCTTAAAGGGATCTCTCTTTCGCCTTCTATTCCTATCAGTTTTAAAGAAGCTTCTAAGCTCAGAAGAGCAGGGGCTGTATCACTCATGTAGTTAGAAAGGCACTCTTTAGCCCCTATCACATGACATCTTTCACCCCCCGTTTTGACACAAGGGCCTTTTGCCTTTCTCCAAAACTCGGATTGGTTATAAAAAAGGCACCGAGTGTCTTGTAAAATATTACCCCCTATAGTTCCTCTCATTTGTAAAGTTTCACAAGAGGTAAAAAGCAAAGCCTCAAAAAGAGCTGGAAACTTTTCCTTTATCATTGGCGTTTTCGATAATTCGAAAAGCGTAACAAGAGAACCTATCATTATCGTACCATTCTCAACCCTTACCTTTTTAAGCTCCTCGATGCCCTTAAGATCTATAACCGCCATAGGCTTTTTAAGTCCTAATTTCATGCGGGGTATGAGATCGGTTCCACCTGCCAGATACACGGCGTTTCCGTCATACGCGGTAAAAGTCGCCAGGGCTTCTTCTATGGTTTTAGGCCTAAAATACAGAAACTTGGGAAGCTTCATTTTTCGGCCTCCTCATTGACTTTCCTCAAGGCCTTCCACACCACATCGGGAGTAAAAGGAAGCTCCGTAATAGGTATACCCAAAGCTTGATATAAAGCGGTTCCAACGGCGCTATAGGCGCTCATCCTTATAGTCAAACCCCCTTCTTTGGCTCCGAAGGGTCCCTCTGGATCATAAGACTTTACGATGATCGGTTCCATATCCGGAATATCACACGCCAATGGCACTTTATACTCCAAAAGATCAGGGTTCAGTAAAAATCCCTTGTGCCACAGATTTTTCTCCAAAATCGCCGCTACTCCCGCTTGTACGATAGAACCCTCTATTTGCCCTTCCACAGCCATTGGGTTAATGGGGTAACCACAATCATGGGCGGCATAAAAACGCGGGAGGTATATTCTTCCGGTTTCTTTATCGACTTCCACCTCGGCTACACAAGCCCCATAAGAAAAGGTACCAGCGAGTTGTCCATAAGGCCTTTTTACCCATTCTCGTTCAAAGTCTATTTTGGGCATGTAACTCCCGAAACCAACAATGGGCCTTCCCATGAAAAAGGCCTCTCTCACCACCCATGAAATAGGTATGTTTTTGGAAGGGTCCTTTTTCCACACGACCATTCGGTTTCTTAAGTCTAACTCTTCCGCCGGAACGCCCAATTTATCAGAGGCTATAGCTAATATTTGACGTCTTGCATCTTCACAGGCCCTTTTAACCGCATTGCCACTTACAAAAGTGGCGGCTTGAGAGTAGGCGCCTTGATCGAGATTAGTAATCTCCGTATCCGCATTGACCAAATTGATGTCTTCCATGGGAATGCCCAAAACTTCGGAAGCTATTTGTATGGCTAAAGATTCGTTACCTTGTCCGTTATCAACAATACCTGTTATTAAAGTCACTTGGCCATCATCATTAAACTTCAAATAACACGATGACCCCGATCGAAAACCCATAGGAAAACCACACATCATCCCTATACAACCGATTCCTATTCCTTTACCTTTGCCCTTGATAATAGAAGGCCTCTTCTCTCGCCAATTCGCCTTTTCCGAGACCTTTTGAAGAGCTTCGTGTAATCCTGAGCTTATTATTTTGGATTTGGTGATCGTTTCCTCGCCCACTTTAAGACCATTTTTCAAGCGGATTTCCACCGGATCCATCCCCAAGGCTTCAGCAATCATGTCGAGCTGTACTTCATTGCCCACCAAGAAAGCCCTGCCGTGACACCCGTACATACCCCGTATTCCCTTATTGGTGAAGACCCTGTAACCATCATATCTTACATTGGGAATACGATAGGTTTCTTCATATACGTAATAAGGTACAGAAGTAGCGATTGGACCAGTTGAACTGTAGGCTCCTCCGTCATAAATGACCTTAAATTCCTTGGCTAAAATAGTTCCGTCCTTTTTAACGCCAGTTTTTATGGTCGCAATTACATCATGCACTTGTCGAGTACACATGGCATTTTCTTCACGCGTCAGGCTCAATTTTACGGGCCTTTCGGTTTTGATTGACAACAAAGCGGCTATCAAATCTGCAGGTTGAACCTCACTTCGACCGCCGAAGGCTCCTCCGATGTTTACGTGTCTTACCCTTACGCGGTTTAAAGGAAGTCCTAACAAATTGGAAAGGGCCTTGGCTCTTACATGAGGGCCGGCATTAGGGCACCAAATATCTAAAAAACCTTCATGATAATGGGCTACCACCGCATAGGGTTCCATCATGGCATAGGCTTCACCGGCCGCTCGAAAGGTATTTTCCATGACCAAATAGGATTCTTTAAAAGCCTTTTCAACCTCGCCCACTTCTATATGCACGTGTATATTGATGTTGCGAGGAAATTCCTCATGAATAAGGGGGGCTCCCTCTTGCATCGCTTCTATGGGATCAAAAACAGCCGGAAGGGGTTCGTAATCAACCTTTATGAGCTCCAAAGCCTCCATCGCTATTTCTTCGTCAATCGCTGCAACCGCAGCCACATCTTCCCCAACATACCTCACCTTGTCCCTCGGCAGTAAAGGGTGATCCTGAGTGTACTTAAAAACCCCCCATTTGACCCCTTTGGTATCAAAACCGGTGATAACCGCCTTAACCCCAGGAAGCCGTAAAGCTCGACTTACGTCTATGTTAAGAATTTTGGCATGAGGAAGAGGGCTCCGCAGTACCTTGGCATAAAGCATACGCGGAAGCTTTATGTCATTCGTATAAATGGCTTGGCCAGTTACTTTCCCTATAGAATCCCTTCTTGGAACAGACTTACCAACGATTTTGTATTCCTCATGTTGTTTCATTTTAAAACCCTCTCAAAAATTTGAGTATACTGTATACCGAAAATTAGCGGATTGTCAAGGCATGGGTATTTTTAATGTGGAAGATTGAAGATTAAGTTTGAAATCGTTTCTATTCTCTTTAACCCTTTTATCTCTTCGGGTAGGGAGGGGATGAGGATGGGGGTTGGGAGAAGCTTTTTGAGGGATTCCAGGTAGCTTTGTTGCATTTTCAGACGTTTTAAGTGGAAAGGGCAATCAGGAGTTTTTACAAGTTGGTTTATGATCAAACGGTCTACCCAAAGGTTGTTACTATAAAGTTCTTGGAAGATTCTTTCTGTCTGTTTTACCGCTAAGCCTTCAGGGATGGTGACAATCACATACCCCACTTGTTTTTTGTCCCTTATAAACTCTTCTATGGCCTCGGAAAGGTTTTGCCAGGATTCTATTATCCTCAAAATGCCTCTTTTCGATTTGAGTCCCAGTATGTCCTTGGTCTTTTCGATTCCATCGAGCAAATTTAAGTAAAACTTGGTAGCTCCCTCCAAGTGCTTCAAAAACAGAGTGGGCAATTTCAACAACTTAAGGGTATGTCCTGCTGGGGCGGTGTCCCACACCACAAAATCAAAGGCTTTCTCCCGAACGAATTGATATATGTAATAAAGAATATACTCTTCCTCTATTCCCGGGGCACTTCCTATGTATTCGAGGACAAAATCCTTTGGCAAAGTGGTAAAGGCGCTTATTACTTCGTAGATTTCCTCTCCAAAACGTTCACGCCAAAGTTTAAGTATTTTTTCGGACGAGATCTCAAGGACGAATAACTTTCCTTCGCTTTCGGGTACTTCCCTTATTTCCTCACTGGGCTCAAGTTCTAAGATATCCGACAGTGAAGGCGTTGGATCAGTGGAAAGAAGCAGTGTCCTTTTGCCTTCCTTAGCCGAAAATAAGGCCAAAGCCGAAGCGCAGGTGGTTTTCCCAACTCCTCCCTTTCCTCCTATCATAACCAGTTTTTTCTCCAAAAGGTCCCTCAAAACTTACTCTCCAGGAGCTTGTAAATCCAAAAAGCCAGGGAAACGCTCCAACAATAGGGGGCGAATTGATAAAGTTCACCTTTTTGAACCTTTTTCAAAAGAAAGCTCAAAGACATATAACCGCTTAAAAAGGCACTCAAGGCTCCCAGGAGGAAAAGCCCCAAAGAGCCCCCAAACCCCGAAAGGACCTCCTTTCCTTCTAAAAACACCGCGCCCAAAATCACCGGTACGGCAAGAAGGAAGGAGAAATAAAAGGCCCCCTTTCTCTTTAGGCCCAAATGAAGTCCCGTAGCGATAGTTAAACCCGAACGGGAAAGACCGGGAAGAACGGCAAAGGCCTGGCTTATGCCTATAAGAAAAGCATCTTTAAAAGTGGGCAGATCCTTTCGGCCTTCCTTAATTTTACGAGTAGAAAGGAGATAAAGACCCGTTAAAAAAAGCATCAAGGAAGCAAAAGCACCAGAGGAAAAGACTTCTTTCAGGAAGAAATGAACCAGCAGCCCCCCTGGGGCAGTAGCTAAACAGGCGATGACAATGGAAAGACTTAAAGAATTAAAGGGATTTTTTAACAGTTCAAAAATAAGGCTTCGGAATTTAAAAAGGATGGCAAGAAGCGTTCCGAAATGAAGAAACACATCAAAGCCCACTCCGAGTTCTTTATATTTGAGGACCTCCTTGAAGATCACCAAATGACCCGAGCTTGAAATAGGCAAAAATTCGGTAAGGCCTTGAATTATTCCTAAAAGAACGGCCTTTACGATCTCCATTTTTCCTCTTTAAGCTTTAAAAGTAATTCATAAGGTAGTGAAAGATTTCCTCGACCTTTTCCAAGTTCTATCTCATCCCTTGGGGGGCCGTGAAAATCAGTGCCTCCGGTGAGAAGAAGACCGTGTTTGGTCGCAAGCCTTTCGTATAGCTCAGTCTGTTCGGGAGTATGATCGGGATAATAAGCCTCAATGCCCTTAAGGCCGTACTCCTTTAGCCCTTTGAGGAATCTTTCGAATTCTTCTCCTTCAAGTTCCAGAGTAAAGGGATGGGCCAGCACCGGGATGCCCTTAGCCTCAAGGATCATTCTAATGGCTTCGTCGGGGTTTAAACGAAACTTCTCCACATAAGCAGGTCCGCCCTTTTTTAAAAACCGCTCAAAGGCCTCATCGACAGAGGAGACGTAGCCTTTTTTAAACATGGCCAAGGCGAAGTGAGGTCTACAAATTTGGCCATCTTTGGCTTCGGCCTTGACCTCCTCTAAGGTTAGTTCTATTCCGAGTTGCTTTAACTTTTGAAGCATTTTGAGGTTTCTATCCTCCCTTGCCCTTTGGACAAGTCGGAGCTTTCTCCGAAGGTTTTCGTCCTGGGAGTCTATGAAATATCCCAATAAGTGACAGGTTCCCTTTGAGACATCGACGCTTAGTTCTATCCCTGGTATGACTTCAACCTTAGAAGACTCCCCTTCTTTTAAAGCCTCTTCAACTCCGGCAACTGTGTCGTGATCAGTTATAGCGATTGCCTTAAGTCCTAAGACCTTTGCCCTTCTTACCACTTCGCTTGGACTCAGGGAACCGTCTGATGCGGTCGTATGCACGTGAAGGTCTATAAGCTCCATATTCCTAATTCCTTTAAAAGGTCCTTAAGTCCAAAGGACCATTGGGGAAAGGGCACAGGAGTGAAGGATGAGAAAAACACGCAGATGGTGGCTATCCCTAAAAGCTTTCTTTTGAAATCGAGGGGGGTGAGATCATCAAGCGGAGGCGGATGGCGCCAACCTAAACTGGAGATAAGCACGATCAGAAGAAGCCACCCCAAATTCACAAAAAGGGCCGTTAACATGAGTCCTATCATCGCCCATTTGAAGATCAATCGGCTTTTGGGTCCAAAAAGGGCATACATCACGTGCCCTCCGTCAAGCTGGCCTATGGGCAAAAGGTTTAATGCGGTAACAAAGAGGCCAACCCATCCCGCATAGGCCATCGGATGGAGGATCACATCATAGCCCTCCGGAATATCCCCCAAAATGAGCTTTTGAATAAGCGAAAAGAAAGGGGGACTTGAGAGCTTTATGGTCTGGGGCGGTAATTGGGAGACTGGGATCGGTTTAGAAAGTAAAAGCCCAAAACCAATTGCTGGAAGGGCTAAAAAAAGTCCCCCCAATGGGCCGGAGACACCTATATCAAGAAGCGCTTTCCGATTGGGGATAGGGCTTTTGCTTTTTATAATGGCCCCAAGTGTTCCGAAAGGAGGAAAAGGAAAGGGGATGAAATAGGGCAGGGAGGCCGAAACCCGATGACATTTACTTAACAAATAATGGCCCATTTCGTGAGCCAAGAGAATTGCCATGAGGGTTATTGAGTAAACTGGACCCCCTATGAGGAAAGTTGATCCTACTGTCAAACAAAACAATAAAATATGAGGGAGAAGCTTGCGCATATGAAATTATTTAGTTTTGTAACGCATCTTCTTGCGAAGCTTACGTCTCTTGTGTTTGTTGATTTTTCGTCTCCTCCATTTTAAAACAGACCCCATCCTTTCTCCCCATTCGATTTTTTCTTTAAATTGACGTATAAAACTAACCTATAAAACACAAATGGTCAAGGGAGGTAAAGATGGAAGTTTTATCAATGGAAAGGAAGAAGGACGTGTGGTGGGTGATCTTAAATAGACCTTCTCGGAAAAACGCTTTAAATAAGAGCCTGATCAAAGATTTATCCAAAGCCTTTGACAAAATCCAAAGAGAAGGGGGAAAGATTGTGGTCCTTAAGGGAAATGGTGGGACTTTTTCTGCGGGGGGCGACCTTAAGGAGTGTTTAGAAAGCGGAGATCCGGTCTCGTGGGTCTGGGAGGCGGTGAGTTTGTTAAACGAACTCGTGATAAAGATAAGAAGGACTCCTTTCATAAATGTGGCCGTGGTCGAGGGATTTGCTGTAGGGGCGGGATTGAGCCTCCTTCTTGCCTGTGATTTGGTAGTAGCCTCGGAGGATGCCCTCTTCAATGTGGCTTATCGTCGAATAGGCTTTACTCCGGATGGGGGAGGGAGTGTGTTTTTGCCAAAAATAATTGGTGAGAAAAAATATAACGAGCTTTACCTCCTTTCAAGAGATATAAGTGCTAAGGAAGCAAAGGAGATTGGGATCG
>CAYZRR010000043.1:0-6297 GCA_964480925.1 uncultured Thermodesulfobacteriota bacterium | reverse complement strand
TTTAGGTTTTTAAGCTTTGGTGATGCCATGTTGATACTTTGATAAGTTTGAGGGGGTGAAAATGAAGCTTTTAAAAGCAGGAAGTGTTAAAAAGGTGTATGTGATAAGGGACCCTCAGGAAGCAGTAGGGGAAGGTAGGTTTGTATTTACAGACAACTATTCGGTATTTGATTGGGGTGAGATGCCTCAGGTGATTCCTAATAAGGGAGCAGCCCTTTCGATCATTGGGGCTTTCTTTTTTGAAAAACTCCAATCCTTAGGTATAAAGACCCATTATTTGGGTCTTGAAGAGGAGGGGAAAATAAAGAGACTCGATGAATTAAAAGCTCCTTCTGCGATTATGGCAGTGAAGCTTGTGAGGATCATAGAGCCCACCTTAATAGATGGTCAGTATGATTATTCCGTTTTCAAGGGCTTGAAAGGCAATTTTCTTATTCCCCTTGAATTTATTTATCGAAATTCACTGCCCGAGGGATCAAGTGTGTTTCGCCGTTTGAAGGAAGGAAGCCTAAACCTTAGTGACCTTGGTTTAGAAAGGATGCCTGAAGTAGGAGAGAAGTTAAAAAGGCCTATCCTTGATTTTTCCACAAAGCTCGAAAAGACCGATAGATACTTGACCGAACGAGAGGCTAAAGAGCTTGCTTTTTTAAATGACCAGGAATTCGAGGAAATAAAAAGGACAGTATTAAGGCTCAACGACCTCATAAACGAGGCCCTTAGCCCTTATAACTTGGAAAATGAAGACGGAAAGGTGGAGTTTGCTTTTGACGAAAACAGAAACCCTATGGTGGTTGATGTGGTCGGGACACCCGATGAATGCCGATTTACTTTCGAAGGGATTCCCTTGAGTAAGGAGATTCTAAGGATCCTTTATAGGAAGACTAAGTGGTATGAAGAGATTGAAAGGGCCAAAAAAGAGGATCCCATAAACTGGAAGAAAAAGGCCTCACCTCCTCCCCTTCTTCCCGAAAGGGCGATTGAGGCCGTTTCTTATCTTTATCAGGCTCTAGCTAATACGATTTCGGCGAAAAGATGGTTTGATGCACCTTCGCTTGAAGAGTCGATCCAGATGGTCAAGGAGCTTATTTAAATGAGACTTCTTAAAGGTGAGGATCCCTTGGCCATAAAGGAGGCGGGACGCATAATAAGGGAAGGTGGGATTGTGGTATTTCCCACTGAGACCGTTTATGGCCTTGGAGCAGATGCTTTTAATGCTCAAGCAGTGGCCCGGGTTTTTGAGGTAAAAAAAAGGCCTTATTTTGATCCCTTAATCGTTCATATAAAAGATCCGAAGGACTTGGAAGAAATTTGTGAAGGTGTGGATGAAAGGGTCAAAAAGCTTATGGATCGCTTTTGGCCAGGGCCTCTTACGTTGGTACTGCCTAAAAAGGATAAAGTGCCGGATATCGTTACTTCGGGCTTGAAAACGGTAGCGGTGAGAATGCCTTACCATCCAGTAGCCCTTTCTCTGATAAAGGAATCTCAAACTTTTATCGCTGCTCCAAGCGCCAATTCTTTTGGGAAGCTTAGTCCCACAAGGGTTGAACATGTCTTAAAGGATATAGGGGATAAGGTGGATCTAATTCTTGACGGAGGCCCCTGTGAAGTAGGCCTGGAGTCCACAATTTTAGCCTTATATCCAAGACCGACTCTTTTGAGACCTGGGGGAATTCCCTTGGAAGAGATAGAAAAACTGATAGGAAAAGTTGAGATCGCTTCCTCCGGAGAAAGGCCTCTTGCCCCCGGGGGGCTTTCCAAGCATTACAGTCCCCGTACCGCTTTAAGAATACTTCGGGAAGGAGAAAAAATCCCAGAAGGACTAAAGTTAGGGCTTTTGGCCTTCAGAAAGCCAAGGGAGGGACCTTTTTGGGCGATTGAAGTGCTTTCTGAAAGGGGAGATTTGAGAGAAGCCGCTTCGAGGTTCTTTGAGGCCTTACACAGGCTTGATAGCCTGGGGCTTGACCTTATTTTGGCCGAACCCTTTCCTGAGGAAGGTTTAGGGCTTGCCATAATGGACCGTTTGAGGAAGGCCGAAGGTGATAGAAAGGCTTAAGGAACTCCTCTTGAGATATAAAGAAGGGGAGATAAGTCTCGAGGAAGTGATCGAAAGGCTCAAAACTTTACCCTTTGAGGACCTTGGCGATCTGAAAATTGATCACCATCGCGCTTTAAGAAAAGGATTTCCTGAAGTCATATATGGTCCACGGAAGACTTGGGAACAAATAGCCAAAGCCATAGAGAGCATTTTAAAAACGGGGGAAAACGTCCTTGTAACAAGGCTTTCCCCTCGTAAAGCCGAAAAGATCCTTTCGCTTTTTCCTCAAGCCCAATACCATTCTATACCAAGGCTTTTAACACTGAAACAAAAAGATATTCCTATTCTTGGAAAAGGGGAGATTTTGGTAATAAGTGCTGGGACAAGTGACCTTCCGGTTGCCGAAGAAGCCGCTTTATGCGCCGAAATGATGGGGAATCGGGTCGAACGGCTTTACGATGTTGGGGTAAGTGGGGTTCATCGCCTTTTTACTCACCTTGAGCTTTTGAGAAGAGCCAATGTTTTGATCGTTGTCGCCGGAATGGAAGGTGCCCTTCCAAGCGTTGTGGCAGGCCTTGTAGAAAGACCGGTTATAGGAGTTCCCACCAGTGTAGGATATGGGGTTTCCTTCCGAGGAGTAGCCGCTTTACTGGGGATGTTAACAAGCTGTGCCTCCAATGTGGCAGTAGTAAATATCGATAACGGCTTTGGCGCTGCTTATGTAGCAAGCCTTATAAACAGATAAAAGGGAGCCCCAAAGGGGCCCCCTTGGAAATCACTAAGCTTTCCTCAGGTTACACCTTAGCGCTTTATAATGAGGATAACCAGTTACTGGATCCTTCGGATCAAGACCTGTAAGTAAATTTACGTTAGCTTCTTCCCATCCATGAGAGATAAGGACCACATTTGGTGATACTTCCGGTACATATTTGGCCTTAATCTTGAGTTCTCCCTTCGGAGTCTCCACGATTACCATCTCTCCGTCATTTATCCCATAAGATTTGGCCGTTTCGGGATTTATCTCCGCTACCGGTTCAGGAAAGCCTTTTCTTAAACTTGGGATAGTACGGAATTGAGTATGGGTGTAATAAATGCTTCTCATGCCTGTACTTAGCCACAATGGATATTTCTTCTCCTCCTCTTGAGTTGAGAAGAGGACCTTCGGAGGATCTACCGGTTCAGGAAGTGGAGGATAGCCATGCTCAGCCAAAGTATCCGAATAGATCTCGATCTTTCCGGAAGGGGTTCTTACTTTCCCCTTTATCACCATGTCGTAAGTCTTTTGAGCGTAGAAAAATCCATGGGGATATTCGTCAAGTTTCGAGTAACTCAACCCCATGGGTTCGAGGAAGAAATCGATAATTTCTTCGTCTGTCTTCCATGGAAAGAGCTCCCCATATCCCATTTTCTTTCCTAATTCAGTCCAGAACTTCCAATCAGGCCAAGCCTCTCCCACTGGCTCTATAACCTTTCTCCTCAACATGATATAAGGGATTCCAGATGTAACCGCATAAACATACCCGAGTCCAGGCCTTTCCAGGAACGAACAAGCGGGAAGCACTATGTGAGCCTTTTTGGCCGTGGCGGTCATGAACATGTCCATTACCACTAAAAGGTCAAGCTTCTCAAAAGCCTTTTCCCAGGCTTTGGATTCGGGCATGCTCAAAGCAGGGTTACCAGCTACTACGATAAATGCCTTAACCGGATAAGGCTTCTCTTCAAGGATAGCCTTAGGTAAATAGAGGGTCTGTCCATAAGGAGAAGACCTGCCCCAAAAGCTATAGAAAATCGGATGTTCTTCCGCTCCAAGGGGTTTTTCCTCTACAGGAAGTCTAAGGTCACCCAAGCGCGGGAACATCACCGAAGCCCAACTGCCTTTAATATCCACATTGCCCGTAATGGTCTGAAGGATAGCAAAAGCCCTCATAGTCTGAAGGCCATCAACCCTCTGGTCAAAACAGGTCCCCGGTATTATGCAAGCGGGCTTATTTGTGGCAAAGGTCCTCGCGAGTTCCCTGATCTCGGAAGCGGAAAGCCCCGTAACTTCACTGACTTTCTCAGGTGTATATTTTTGAACGTGCTCCTTAAACTGATCAAATCCCTTGGTATACTTCTCTATGAAGTCCTTATCGTAAAGGCCTTCATTTATGATCACATTGGCCATACTCAAAGCCAAAAAACAATCACTTCCGGGACGCACCGGGTAATGTTGACCAAGCTCAGCCAGGGGAATCTTCTTTGGATTTATCACGATGATCTTTTTGCCTCCACCTTGAGCCCTTAAATAATTGGCTAAATGGGGCCTCGAATTGTCAGGGTTTGTGGCCCAAAGGACAATGCACTTGGCGTCTTCGGGTTCTTCAAGCAAAAAGGTTCCAAAGGTAAGCTGATGAGCTATGATCCTTGAACGATAACACACGCTTTCAACCGAGAGAAGGTTTGGTGTTCCATAAGCGCCTTTAAAACGCTGAGCAAATGCCGCTATCTCCAAGTTCTCAACCCCTATCGAACCACAAAAGAGAGCAAGAGAATGCGCACCGTACTTGTCCTTTATCTCCGCGAGTTTGGAAGAGATGAAATCAAGCGCCTCATCCCAACTTATCCTTTTCCACGAGCCATTTTCCTTCTTCATCGGATAAAGAATCCGGTCAGGAGCATAAACCCACTCGGGCAAGGCCTCCCCCCTTGGACACAAATAGCCCTTACTCAAAGGATGCTCGGGCATTCCCTCGACTTTAACAAGCCTCCCTCCCTCCACATGGGCCACCATACCACAAGACCATACGCACCCTATACACACACTCGGTATCTTCTTTACCTCCGCCATTAATTCACCTCCTTCAAAAATTGCTTCTACAAAATAGCATACCATTTCGAGTTTTGCAAGATATACCGCTGTTCTCCATAAGATAACTTTTTACAACTGCTTTTTGGGTTATAATATTTACTTGTGAGGAGGGTAGAGGTTATAGGGCTTTTGAGTTTGGGGGTTGGTTTTGTTTTGGCGGTTTTGGCCTTTTTGGGGAAATTGGGGGTAAGAGAAGGGGGTTTTGATGTTTGTAGCAGTGAATCCTGTGAGGTTGTTCAGTATTCCGGGTTTTCGGACCTTTTTGGTTTTCCCATAACGCTATTTGCGATCTTAGCCTTAGGTGGGGTTATTCTTTTTTGGTTTTTGCGGAGAAAAGAAGAGGCTCTTTTTATTCTGGCCTTTTTGGTTGGGTGTGAAGCTTATTTGACCTTTATTGAGTTTTATTATTTAGAAGGGAAGTGCCCCCTCTGTATAGGTTTTTTAGGCAGTTTAGTAATAGGGTTTGTTTTTTTGGTTCTTCAAAGGTTTAGGCAATCCCTTTTGTGGTTTATGGCCTTAGGGTTTTTGGGATTGCATTTTCTCTTTTTCTTTCCGAGTTTTGATATCGCTTATACCCCCTATTTTGACCCCAAGGGAAAGGTGATTGAAGTTTTTCTTTCGCCAAGAGAGTCTCGGATCCTCAAAGAACTTCAAGGCTTTTCGAGCCAGAGAGGTTTTCAATTGTGTCCTAGGTTTGTCCCTCAAGATCCTTCGTCAAGAAGGGAGGCCCTTTTAGAGATGGCCAAAATGCTGTTTTCTGAACCGAGTGAAGAAGCTTTGAGGCTCTCAGAAAGGGCGTTGAGGAGGAATGAAGAAGAGCTTAAAAATTTTAATGGTTCCCTTCCCTTGTTGGTAGTGAAGGAAAAGGGAGAAGTGAAAAAGGTGATAAGTGGTCCCGCTTGGAGAGAGGAACTTGAGGAATACTTCTCTTTGCCCCCTTTGTTTTTCTTCAGTTCGCCTTAAGGGATAGCAAAGCCCTTTTGAGTATCACCCTTGTTATTTCGATCTTATAAGCGTTTTTGGTGAGAGGAATGGTTTCTTTTACGGCCATTTTGGCTGCTTCTTCTATTACTTGGTCTTCTAACTTTTTGCCCTCAAGCCAACTTTCAACTTCCCTTACCCTTAGAGGTACCGGAGCTACCCCTCCGAGAGCGATCCTAATTTTTTTGACCACTTTTTCGTTTATTTCTGCGACAATTCCTACACTTACGATCGGAAAATCGATAGAATTTCTGAGCCTGAACTTCATAAATACTTGACGGAGATTTGCCATTTTCTTTGGTATTAAAATCTCCGTTAAGATCTCATCGGAAGCCAAATTGCCTCGGACGGAAGTATAAAACTCCTCTAT
Organism: uncultured Thermodesulfobacteriota bacterium; assembly: GCA_964480925.1. Taxonomy (GTDB): domain Bacteria; phylum Desulfobacterota; class B13-G15; order B13-G15; family B13-G15; genus B73-G16. The sequence continues at coordinate 63 of CAYZRR010000043.1, read as the reverse complement.
TGGAATTATCCTTGTTCCTTGAGGTCCTACTATCTTCAATTGTGCCCCCAAGGCCATTAGGGC
>CAYZRR010000042.1:0-30091 GCA_964480925.1 uncultured Thermodesulfobacteriota bacterium | reverse complement strand
CGAAAGGCCCTTGGAAAAAGGAGGTTTGAGGATGGCTGTTTTAAAGGTAGCTCATAACATCTCGGCGCTTGAGGCCCATAGGTGGCTTTCGATCGCCGACACCAATCTGGCTCGTTCTTTGGAAAGGCTCTCCTCAGGTTACAGGATAAACCGAGCAGCCGACGATGCAGCAGGCCTGGCTATAAGCAGCCGATTGAGGGCCCAGATAAGAAGCTTACAGCAAGCCCAAAGGAACACCGAGCAGGCTATTGCTATGATCCAGGTGGCAGAAGGAACTTTAGACCAAATCCACAACATCCTCGAACGTCTCAAGGAACTCGCAACTGAAGCAGCTTCGGATACAGTAGGTGAAGAGGATCGAAACCACATAAATCAAGAAGCTCAACAACTTTTGGATGAAATAGATCGAATCTCTAAAGCTACAAAATATGCGGATCAACCTTTGTTGTATTCACAGAATTATGAAGGTCAGTGGGTTACTCAATTGACTGCCACAATCCAAGTGGGTTATAAGGGTAAGGATAATACTTACGATCAAATTGAAATTGCATTTTATCAAATTGACAAAGGCTCTTTAGGGATAAGTGGACTTAAACTCTCTTATTTAGACTGTGCACAAATAGCTCTTAATTCCATAGATAAAGCTATTTCCTCCGTTGCCGCGTTCAGGGCCAATCTTGGTGCCTATCAGAACAGGCTCCAGTATACGGCCTCGAACCTGGCGGTGACCGTTCAGAACTACGTGGCTTCCGATTCCACAATTCGAGATACGGATATGGCTTTGGAGATGGTGACCTTCACCAAGAACCAGATCCTGGTTCAGACCTCAATGGCCATGCTTGCTCATGCGAACGCTTTGCCCCAAAATATCTTGGCTTTAATTGGGCGTTAGTAAATTTGAGGGGGGAGACCCTATTAGGGGGTCCCCCCTTTTTAATGGCTTAAGCCATGAAGGTCGAGGGGATCGATAAGGGAATGAGGGATCTTTGGGCTTCTAAGGAAAGGGAAGCCCAGGGGAAAGTCAAGGAAATTCAGAATGGTTTGTCCTTGAAAGAGAGGGAGAATGGTTTTTCAAAGGGAAATTTCAAAGATAAGGCCCTAAAGGAAGTCCAAGGAGTTAAGGAGTTAGAAAAGCTTACCGAAGAGCTTAAAAGGCTGAGGGAGAAACTTCAAGAAAGAATGAGGGAGTTTTTGGAGAGAAATGACCTCTCTTTAAGGTATTTAATCGATCAAAAGACCCAAACCCTTTTGGCCCAGCTTGTTGAACGAAAAAGCGGAAAGGTAATCCGCCAAATTCCTTCAGAGGAGTCCTTGAAGATAAAGGAAATAATCGAGGAGTTTTTAAGCAATTCGGAGGAGTCTAAATGACTGAGCCAACCCAGTATATAAGCGGCCTTATCTCCTCCCTTAATTGGGATGAGGTAATAGAGAAGCTCGTTGAGATTAGAAAGAAGCAACTCGTTAACCCATTGGAAAAGAACAAAGAGGCCTTAAACGAAAAGCTCTCCCTTTGGAAAAGCCTTTCGGAAAAGCTCTCTTCTTTAAGGGACTCTGTGTGGGACTTTTATATGGGTTATGCCTTTCAAAATTTCAAAGTCCTTTTAAATGCTCAAGCAATAGACCCTCAATCGGTTATAGAAGTCTCAACAAGCAGATTCGCGGAAGAGGGTTTTTATGAAATAGAGGTTTTACAGCTCGCTCAAGCGGACCTTTGGGCCTCAAAGGTCTTTTCTTCCAAAGACCAAGCGCTTGGACTTGAAGGCCTTTTGAGGATTAATGGTCTTGAGATTCAAGTTTCAGCGGATGATACCCTTGAAACAATCCGCGATAAAATCAACAGTTCAGAAGGCGACTTTAAAGCTTCCATAATAAAACTTAAGGAAGATGAATTTGTCCTTCTTTTGAAGGGTGAAAAGACCGGAGAAGCCAATGCCCTTAATCTTGATGATCCCAATGGTCTTTTCGAGTTTCAAAACCTCATTCAGGCTCAAGATGCCCTTTTGAAGGTAAATGGACTTACGGTCCAAAGGCCTTCTAACACCATAAATGACCTCTTTAAAGGCTTGACCATCCAATTAAAAAGAGCTCTTCCGGGAACTACGGTTTACTTGGAGATAAAAAAGGACACGGAGAGTCTGATTCAAAAAATCGAAGACTTCGTTAAGGGGTATAACGAAATAGTGAGCTTTTTCCGCGAACAATTTTCCTATCAAGAGGGAACCATAAAGCCCTTGATGGGCGATGTGACCTTAAGGGGAATAAAAAGTACGCTCACTTCCATGATCCTCCAAAAAGTGGATCTTCCCGAAGGCTTTAATGCCTTAACTTTTATAGGCATAAGGCTTCAAAAAGACGGAAGTTTAACCTTTGAAAAAGAGGTTTTCCTTGAGAAGTTCTCCAGTGACCCAGAAAATACCACCTTACTTCTTCAAAAAGTAAGCACAAACCTTAAGGAATACCTGGACAAGTTGATTACTCCCTTCGCGGGGCTTTTAAGCGTTAAGGCCGGCCTTTTAGAGAGGCAAATGGAAAGGATAAACGAACAGATCGATCGTCAAGAGTACCTTATAGAAAAGGAAAAGGAAAGACTTAGGCAGCAATTTTTGGCCCTTGAGGAGGCCTTGGCCCAATTGAAATCCTTAAGCAATTGGTTGAGTCGACAAATAGAGGTGAGTTTTAAAAATTCCAAATAAGGAGGTGAAGAAAGATGAGATCGGCCCTTTCCGCGTATAAAGAGACAAGCGTTTTGACCTCCGATTCTTTGAGCCTTGTACTCATGCTTTATGAGGAAGGGATTAGGTATTTAAAGGAAGCCCTTGAGGCATATGAAAAAAGGGATTACGAGAAAAAGGCCGAAAGGCTCATTTACGGTATGGAGGTTATCTCGGAGCTTCTAGCCTCTTTGGATTTGGAAAAAGGGGGAGAGATAGCGAAAAACTTAAGGGACATTTACACCTTCATGTTAAGAGAGTTACTGCTTTTTGACGCCGAGGAAAAACCGGAGAGGATAAAAGGGGTTATCGATATGCTTCAACAGTTAAAGGAAGGTTATGAAGAAGTGAAGAAGAGGAGTTCCTGAAGCTTGTGCCTTAAAGAAGAGGAGAAAATTTTAGAAAGGGCAAGGGAACTCCTCATAAGAGGGGAATACGAGAGCCTTCCAAATGAGATTTTGAAACTAGGGGAACTTCTTTTAAGAGAAAAGGAGAGGGATCCTCAAGCTCTTCTTTTATTTCTTGACAAGTTAAAAAAGTTTGAAATACTCCTTATTGGGGCGAAAGAAGAAGTAAGGCGTAAGCTCCGCTCCCTAAGGGAAGAGGGACTTCTCCTTAGGGGTTATAAGGTGAAGTAAAGATGTATCCGCTTCTTTATATAAGAGAGATCCTACGGATTTATAAGGGGGAGGTTTATCGTAAAGAGGCTCAAGAACGTCATAGCTTAAGAAGGCCTTATTTTCAAGCCCAGGATAAGGTCACCATCTCCAGAGAGGCCCGGGAGCTTTCCCTTAAAAGGTCTAAGAGTTAGAGGGATCAAGGATTCCGTTTTTTTTCATCTTGTGTAACAGGGTCGTTCGTTTTATGCCTAAAAGCTTTGCCGCTTTGCTTTTTACCCCATTGGCTCGGCGAAGGGCTTCAGTTATCAAATAACGTTCGAGATTTGTAACTGCTTCATTAAGGTTGAGCCTTTCTCCATCAAGACGTAAAGACGAGTGTAAATGGCCATTCCCTCTGATCTTTTCGGGTAAATCTTCTGGCAATATGATCCCTTCTCCCTTAAGGACCACAAGCCTTTGAACCAGGTTCTCCAGTTCCCTTATATTGCCGGGCCAGTCGTAATTTAGGAGCAATTCCATCGCACTTTCGGAAAAACCGGAGACCTTTCCTTTATAGCGGTCATTGTAAATTTCCAAGAAATGGGAGATTAAAAGGGGTATATCCTCCTTTCTTTCCCTCAACGGAGGAAGATGAATGGGTACTACGTTTAAACGCCAATAAAGGTCATGCCGAAATCGGCCTTTTTTTACCAGTTCTTCCAGGTTTTTGTTAGTAGCGGCAACAACCCTTATATCCACCTTTATTGACCTTGTGCTCCCTATGGGTTCAAACTCCCTCTCTTGAAGGACCCTTAAGAGCTTAACCTGAAGAGCTGGACTCATTTCCGAGATCTCATCCAAAAAGACGGTGCCACCATTTGCCACCTCAAGCCTTCCCTTCTTGTCCCTTAAGGCTCCGGTGAAGGCTCCTTTCATGTATCCAAAAAGCTCACTCTCCAAAAGCTCATGAGGGATGGCCCCACAGTTAATGGCCACAAAAGGCCCTTTAGCTCGAGGACTTTTAAAATGAAGGGCCTTTGCAACAAGCTCCTTCCCGGTGCCACTTTCTCCGGTTATTAAAACCGTGCTATCGGTTTTGGCAACCCTATCGATAAGGGAAAAGACCTCTCGGATCTTAGGACTTTCGCCAATGAGAACGGGTATCAACCCCTTTTCTCCATTCAAAGACCTTAAGGTTCACCAATGATTAATGCATGATCTATACCACTGGACCTTCCTTTCCTTTTTAACTTCGTTGACCTTCATTTGTCAAGTTTTTAACAACTCTTTTGTCAAAAAATTGACATATTCTTTATAAATGACGAGTTTTATGCCTTATAATAAGACGGCATAAAGGTTGCGGGAAGGAGTAAAGGATGAAGCTTTTGGGGAAAAAGAAACGCATTTTTGTAGTTCTGGGGGTTTTAATATTACTGGGAGGGGTGGGTTTTTTGGTATTGGGAAAAGGAAAGGGCGGTGCTTCGAAACAGAGTGAGAAACCCAGTAAGCCAAAGGTTATCAATTATGTGAATCTTGAACCCTTTGTGGTGAACCTCAAGAGTGGGGTTAATTTTTTAAAGGTCACCATGAGCCTTGAGGTGGAAGGAGAAAAAGGCATTGACCTTATAAGCAAGGAGATTCCGGTTTTGAGGAATCAGGTAATCTTTTTACTGACCGAAAAAACTTACGAGGAGATGATCACCACTGAGGGGAAAGCCCTTTTGCAGCAGGAGATACTGAAGAGAGTCAATCGGGTCTTGGAGGAAAAGGGGATAAAGGAGGTTAAAGTTACGGGCGTTTATTTTACGGAATTTATCGTTCAATAGGCTATGACTGATCGTATGGACCAAAACGAAATCGATAAGCTCCTTGAGGAATTTTCCGAGGAGGGAAAAGTTCAAGAAGAACCCCCCACGGAAAAAGTAGCGGAAGAAGAAAAAAAGCCCGTTAGGAGTGCGGAGCTTTTAAGCCAAGAGGAGATCGACGCGCTTCTGAAGGGGCTTGAAGAGGGCGAGATTCCCTTAGAGAAGGCTGAAGAGGTTGTCCCTGAGGCTCCGGAAGGAGCTTTTGAGAAGTTTGACTTCAGGAAATGGGAACTCATTGAACTTGAAAGGAGCAAAGAGATAGCCCTTATGTTCGAGCGTTTTGCCAAAAAGGCCAGTGCGGATTTAAGCGATTTCTTGCATCGTCCGGTCTCGGTGGATTTTTCCGAGTGGAAAGCCATGTACTTTGAGGAGTTCATAAAGAAAGTGCCCGTTCCTACGGCTTTGATAATTCTTAGAGTTGAACCTTTAGAAGTGGAAGCCCTTTTGGTAATGGATGCAAAAACGGTCTTTTATGCAGTGGATATCCTTTTTGGTGGAGGAAGAAGGGGAAGGATAAAGGTTGAGGGTAGAGAATTCACCCCTATAGAAACGCGGATAATAAGGCATATTTCCAACATATTGCTTGAGGGTTTGCGCCTCATTTGGGAGCCAATTTACCCTTTAAGGTTTCGGATGGAAAAAATCGAGCTGAGTCCGGAATTGGCTCAAGTGGGATTTCAAAGGGAGTCAATCCTTTTGGGGCGTTTTGAAGTTGATTTCGGTCCGACCATCGGAGCTTTTTCCTTTTGCTTACCGGGTACCTTGGTGAAGATGTTGAGGGATCAGATGAAGTTCCGCATTAAGGAGGAGAAAACATTGGATCCGGATTTTAAGGCACGTTTTTTGGAAGCGTTAAAAGAGGTTCCGGTGAGTTTGAGGGTCACGTTCTTGAAAAAGGAGATTAGGGCGGAAGAGTTTTTGAGATTAAAGGTAGGGGACATGATCACTTTCCCCTCAAAGCCCGATGAGGAGCTCACAGTGGAAGTAGAAGGGATCCCCTTATTGCGGGGTAAGGCAGGCATTTCTCAGGGTAAAAGAGCGGTTAAGATTACAGGTCTTTTGAGAGGAGGTTCGTGAGATGGAGGAGAAAGAATTCGAAGGTATAAACCTTGAGCTCCTTTTGGATATACCGCTTGAGCTTTCAGTTGAACTCGGAAGAAGGAAGCTTCCTTTGAGGGAGCTTCTGAATCTCAGGAAGGGCTCGATCCTGGAATTGGAAAAAGAGGCATCTGAACCCTTCGACATTTTGGTGAATGGCCAACCGGTGGCAAAAGGCGAGATAGTGGTACAGGAAGAGAAACTGGCCGTAAGGATCCTGGAGATCATATCCCCTGCAGAAAGAATAAGAAAGCTCAAATAGGAGGTCCTTTTATGGAGCTCGGGAAGATCCTAAACCTTTGCCTCATAATCTTGGGCTTGGGGATAATAGGCCGGTATGTCCTCGGGGAAAAATTAAAAAGAGGGGAGAAGCCTTTTGGTAGTTTTAAGGTTAATTTTCCCTCTTTAAAGGACCTTTTTAAGCCCAAGATTCCTGTTTCAGATTCACCCCTGAAGGTTCTGGGTGAGGTGAGGTTCGGTTTGAGGGAGAGGCTTTTGCTTTTAGGGTTTGGCTCAAAGAGGTTTCTTCTGGCTTTCCATAAGGGGGAGATACACCTTTTGGGCAGTTTCGAGGAGGAGCTATCTCAAAGAAAGAAGAAGGAACTGGAAGAAGACCAAAAAGAAGTTAAAGCGGTTTTTCCTTTTCCCTTGGAGGAGGAAGAAGAGAAGGAAATCAAATTGAGACCTCTTTCGGAGGTTTTAAAACACGTTAGAAGGGATTTTCCATTTTTATTTGAAGCTGAAAAGGAACATTCCCAATGAGCGGAACTACCATAACCATAGACCTTGGCGGTGGAGGGATGAGCCTTCCGGTAAAGGTGGTGCTTTTACTCACCCTCCTTACCCTTCTTCCTTCCCTTCTTTTGTGTCTGACCAGTTTTACCCGCATCATAATCGTCATGTCCCTTTTAAGACAGGCCCTTGGGTTAATGCACATGCCTCCAAATCAAGTCCTAATCGGACTTTCTCTGATCTTGACCTATTTCACCATGCAACCGGTGCTCGATACGATCCATAAAGAAGCCCTTTCGCCCCTTTTGGAAGATAGAATCACCCTCAAGGAAGCCATAGACAAGGCCGTTCCTCCTCTTAAGGAGTTCATGCTTCGACAAACAAGAGAAAAGGAGCTTTCCCTCTTTGCGGAGCTTTCTCATCTTGGGCCTTTTGAGAACAAAGAAGAAATCCCAATGAAGGTGGTAGTTCCAGCCTTTTTGTTGAGCGAACTAAAGAGCGCCTTTCAAATAGGATTTTTATTGTATCTACCTTTTTTGGTAATAGACATGGTGGTTTCGAGCATCTTGCTTTCCCTTGGCATATTCATGTTACCGCCCATGTTGATTTCGTTGCCTTTGAAACTGTTACTGTTTGTCCTTGTTGATGGTTGGAGTCTTCTTGTGGGATCCCTCATTAGGAGTTTTGGATGAGTACGGATTTTGCCGCTCAGATGCTTCAGGAGACCCTGAAACTTATAGGCCTTTTGGCGGGTCCGGTGCTTCTGGCCTGTTTGGTGGTGGGAGTGATGGTGGGGTTGCTACAAGCTATAACCCAAATACACGAAATGACCCTTACCTTTATCCCCAAGATGGTAGCAGTAGCTTTGGCGTTGTTGGCGCTTTTACCCTGGATGTTGAAGACATTGAGCGACTTTTCGAGAGAAATCCTTTTGAACTTTCCTCAATACCTTAAGTGATGGTCATCGGGCTTAATGACATTATGGCATATTTTGTGGCTTTCATAAGGGTGAGCGGGATCATCCTGTTTTTGCCCATTTTAAGTTCAAAAAACGTCCCCTGGCAGAGTAAGATACTTTTGGTCCTTTTGACAACTATACTTATCGGTCCCTTTGTTCCAAGTCCTAAACCTTTAAACGAATTGAGCGAGTTCTTTGGGCTTTTTTTAAAAGAATTTGCTTTAGGACTTTTTATAGGTTTTACTACAAGGCTTCTTTTTGGGGCAATTGAAATGGCGGGCCAGATCATGGGCTTCGGGATGGGGTTTGGCTTAAGTGAAATCCTTGACCCTACGGGCGAAACCCAACTTCCACTTTTGGGAACTTTCTTTGCCCTTTTTGGGATAATGATATTTTTCTGCGCCGATGGTCCTTATTGGTACATCAAGGCCCTTCATGAGAGTTTCAATATTGTGCCTCCAGAAGGAGCAGAATTTTTGAAGGCTTCAAGGGATCTTTTGGGGAGGGGGAGTCTCCTTTACGAAATTGCCCTTAAGGTGGCTTCACCTCTTTTGGCTTTAAACCTTCTTCTTTATCTGGGGCTTGCGGTGATGGGAAGGGCTTTCCCTCAACTTAACATTTTCCTCATCTCTTTACCGCTTCAAGTGGGAGTCGGGCTTTTAGGCATGGGAATAGTGCTTCCTTACTTAGGAGCTTTTTTGGGAAGACTTTTCGGTAAATTAGCTGAAGATCTCTTAAAGCTTTTGCTCCTTATGAGGGGTTAAAATGGCCGAAGATTTTGAAAGGACAGAACCCGCAACCCCGCGACGCCGAGAAGAAGCTAGGAAAAAGGGACAAGTTCCCCATAGTGGTGACCTTCCTTTGGCCCTGGTTTTAGGGTCTGGGCTTTTGGGGTTGTGGTTTTTGGGCTCACACATATTCCAAGGTTTAAGCGAATTCCTCGGTTTAAGCCTTCTTAACCTTACGTCTTTTGAGCCCGAGAAAGCTTTAGAGGAAGCCTTTTCGTTTACTTTAAAGCTTCTTTTCCCCCTTTTTCTTATGGCGGTTCTTGGGGCAGTCTTTGGCAATTTGATCACCAAAGGATTTGTGCTTTCCCTTGAACCTTTGAAAGGGGGGTTTTCGCGGCTAAATCCCATTGAGGGGCTAAGGCGGATCTTCAGCCTTAACGCTTTGTTTGAACTCGGGAAATCCCTTCTCAAAGTGGCTTTACTCGGGGTTGTGGGCTTTTTGGTTCTTAAGGGAAGGCTTTGGGAAAGCATAAACCTTTTGGACCTGGATCTTTTAAAGATCGCATCAAACCTAAGAGGTTGGGCCTTTGACCTTTTGTTAAAGATGAGCCTTGTGATTTTGGGCATTTCGCTGCTTGAAGTTCCTTATCACCGCTGGAGCTACGAGAAAAGGCTTCGAATGACAAGGGAGGAATTGAAGGAAGAGCTTAAGCAATATGAGGGAGACCCGAGGGTTAAAGCCCGAATAAGGTCCTTCCATCGGAAGTTTGTAAGACACCGTATGATCCAGAGGGTTAAAGAAGCCGATGTGGTGGTCACTAACCCCGTTCATTTAGCCGTGGCCCTCATGTATAAACCCGGCCAGACTAAGGCTCCGATGGTGGTGGCCAAAGGTAAAGGATGGCTTGCCGAAAGGATAAGGGAAGAGGCCGTAAGGGCCTGTGTGCCCATATATCAGCATCCTCAATTGGCACAGGTGCTTTATCGAAGCGTTGAGGTTGGGCAAATGATACCTGTTGAACTTTATCGGGCGGTGGCGGAAGTTTTGGCTTGGGCATACCGTTTGAAGAGGTAAGGGATGATGAGAGGGATCAGCCGAGACCTTCCCGTTATGCTATGGGCCATCGGCTCGTTGGGGATAATGATATTGCCCCTTCCCCCGGTTTTCCTTGATGCCCTTATAACCACCAATATTGCCCTTTCCATACTTATGCTATTTGTGGCCTTTTACATAAGGAGACCTCTTGATTTTTCCGTTTTTCCCACTTTACTGCTTCTTGTGACGCTTTTCAGGCTTTCCATCAATGTGGCTTCAACTCGTTTGATTCTCCTCCGAGGTGAACATGGGATTGAAGCAGCAGGAAAGGTCATTAAGACCTTCGGTTCCTTTGTGGCTGGTGGGAACACGGTAGTTGGGCTCATCATATTCTTGATCCTTATAGTCATAAACTTTGTGGTCATCACTAAAGGAGCTGGCCGTATAGCCGAAGTTGCCGCCAGGTTCACCCTGGATGCTCTTCCTGGAAAGCAGATGTCTATTGATGCTGACCTTAATGCCGGTTTGATAAACGAACAAGAGGCAAGAAGGCGCAGAAGAGAACTCGAAGCCCAGGCGGATTTTTACGGGGCCATGGATGGCGCCTCCAAGTTCGTAAGAGGTGATGCTATAGCGGGGTTGATCATAACCTTTGTGAACATATTGGGTGGGTTAATAATAGGTGTTTTGCAAAAAAAGATGGCCCTAACCGAGGCTTTGAGAACTTACACTATCCTAACAATAGGCGATGGCTTGGTGAGTCAGATACCGGCTTTGCTGGTCTCGACAGCGGCTGGTGTTGTCATTTCCCGAGCAAGCGCTGAGACGGAATTTGCCAAAGATATGGGTAAACAGCTCTTTTTTAACCCCAAGGCATTGGCTGCAGTGGCTTTGATACTTTTCCTTTTGGCCTTTGTCCCAGGATTCCCCAAACCGTTTTTCTTCTTGCTGGCAGTTCTTGCTGGAGGGGTCTCCTATGTGGTTTCCGGGAAAGAAACCAAGGCAAAGGAGGAATCAAAGGAAGAGCCGGAAGAAGAACCAGAAGTAGTTGAGCCATTTATTCAGTTAGACCTTTTGGAACTTCAGATAGGTTATGAACTGGTTCCTCTTGTGGATAAGCTTCAAGGAGGCGAGCTCCTTCAGAGGATAAAGGCCATGAGGATGCAACTGGCAAAGGAACTGGGCATAGTGGTTCCTCCAATTCACATTAGGGATAACCTTCAGCTTAAGCCTTCGGAGTACGTGATACTGCTTAAGGGGGTGGAGGTCGGAAGAGGGGAGCTTCGATTGGGTTACCTTTTGGCCTTAATTCCCGGGCTTGAGGAGAAGTCCTTGGAGGGCATAAAAACCAAAGACCCGGCTTTTGGCCTTCCGGCCCTATGGATAAAGCCTGAGGATAGGGAGAAGGCCATAAGGCTTGGAGCCACAGTGGTAGATCCGGCAACGGTTTTAATAACCCATATGATGGAGATCATACGAAGTAACGCCCATGAGCTTCTGACACGGCAGGATGTACAGAACCTTTTGAGCACCCTTGCCCGACATTATCCCAAGGTGGTGGAAGAAGTGGTTCCCAATTTGGTTTCGCTCGGGACGGTTCAAAAGGTCTTACAGAATCTTTTAAGGGAGAGGGTCCCCATAAAGGACCTTCTCACTATAATTGAGACGATAGGAGACTGGGCTCCCTTTACCAAAGACCCGAATCTTCTCACCGAATACGTTCGACAAGCCCTTTCAAGGACCCTAAGTCACCTTTACCAAACTAATGGCACCATTTACGCCATCGTGCTCGATAAGAGGCTTGAGGAAGCCTTAAGCGAATCTATTCAAAAGGGAGATTTTGGGGAATTTTTGGCGCCTGATCCCATCTTAGCGGAACGGTTTTTGCTGAAGTTGAAGGAGGCCATGGATAAGGTGCCACCGGAGGTGGGGCAGGTGGTTTTGATAACTTCTCCTAAGTTGCGTCTTCATATAAGAAGGCTTATAGAACACCTATTGCCCCTTCTTCCTGTTCTTTCACCGGCAGAGCTTTCACCAGAGGTGAAGATAAAAACCGTTTCGGTGGTGAGTTTAGATGATTAGAAGGTATAGATCAACCGATTTGCAAAAGGCCATCGAACGGATAAAAGAGGAGCTCGGGGAGGATGCCCTTATAATAGAGACCCGTTCCTTTCGGGAAAAATCCTTCGGACTTTTAGGGAGGGAGGTCGTCGAAATTTTGGCAGTCCCTGGAAGGAACCGGACCTTGGAGAGGCTCTCGAAGCCGTTGCTCGGGATTTATCGTCTCCTTGTCGAACAGGGGGTATGTCAAGAAATCGTCAATTCCCTCCTTGAAGGTTTAAGGGGTAAAGACCTCAAGGATGAGAGAGAGGTTTTAGAAGAGGTGGCCAAAATCATGCTTAAGAGCCTTCCCCCAACTCTGAATGGAAACGGAAAGGCTTCGGGAAGGATTGTGGTCCTTTTAGGACAAAGCGGAGTTGGAAAGACCACAACGGCCTTAAAACTCTCTACTCTGGCGAAAGAAAAGGGTAAAAGGGTGGTGATAATAAGTTTGGATTCTGAAAGGATCGGAAGTTTTGAGCTTTTAAAGCTTTACGGAAAAGTCCTCGAGCTTGAGGTGGAATTGGCCTTTGAGGCGATAGAGCTTCAGAAGTTGCTTTTAAAACATAGGGACAAAGACCTCATAGTGGTGGATACTTCTTCTTTTTCTTTCCTCAAAAAGGAGAAGCTCAGATCCCTTTTAGAGCTTAAGGGAAGGGCCGAATTTTACCTTCTTATAAGTGCTACAACCCGGGAAGAAGAGGCCTTCCGGATTATAAAAAAACTCGATGAGATACCCTTAAGAGGGATCATATTTACGAAACTGGATGAGGCTTCAAGTTTTGGTCCTTTGTTTAATTTAGCAGTAAGAGCGAATCTTCCGCTTTCTTACTTCACTACAGGGCCGAGGGTTCCGGAAGACATAGAAAAAGCCACAAAGATCCGCTTGGTCGATCTCATACTCAACCTTTCCTCCCGGAGGTTAGGATGAGATCCATCGCTATAACAAGCGGTAAAGGAGGAGTAGGGAAAAGCACCGTAGTGGCCAATTTGGCTTACTTAATGGCTAAAATGGGGAAAAGGGTTATGATACTCGATGCGGACCTCGGGCTTGGGAACATCGATATCCTTTATGATCTCAAACCCTCCCTCACCTTGAAGGACGTGATAGATGGGAAAACGTCCATTGAGGAGATAATACTCTCCGGACCCCTGGGGATAAAAGTGATCCCAGCGCCATCAGGGGTCGAGGAGATGGTAAACCTTCATATAAGCCAAAAGCGCTTCCTTTTGGAACAGGTTCAAAGAGTCATAAAAGACGTGGATATTCTCTTGATAGACACCGCTCCCGGTATCACTTCCAATGTCATCTTCTTCAACCTGGCAGCCTCCCAGATCTTTTTGATAGTCTCGCCCGATCCTTGCTCCCTTATCGATGGCTATGCGTTGATGAAGGTATTGGCGTTAAATCATCACAAACACCAATTCAACCTAATCGTTAACCACGCAAAAACCGAAACTGAAGCTAAAAGCATTTACGAACGCTTGGAGATGATGGTGAGCCGTTTTTTAAAAGGAACGCTCTTTTATATAGGACATATACCTTTTGACCAAAGGGTCTCTATGGCCTCAAGGAAGAAAAAATTGTTCGTTGAACTTTATCCCGATTCAGAAGCCACCCGTTCGCTTACGGAGATCACAAAAAAAGTTTTCTTTCTCCCTGAGGTGGATTTAAAATCTGAAATAGTGTTTTTCAAATGAGGCGAATATGGGATCGGATTTTGAGAGGATCATGGAGCATTTGCCTTTAGTCAAGCAGATCGCCCAGAGGGTCTACGAGAGGATTCCGAAAGGCCTGGTTCAGTTTGAGGATCTTCTTCAAGCGGGTATTTTGGGGCTTATTGAGGCCGTAAAGCGTTATGATCCAAAAAGGGGCATAAGGTTTGAAAGTTTTGCCCATTTTCGCATAAAAGGTGCCATTTTGGATGAACTAAGGGCTCATGACCTTTTGCCTCGCACTTTGAGGAAGAAGGTTAAAGTCCTGGAGGACGCTTATTTGAAGCTTGAGAGGAAACTGGGGCGCCTTCCCTCTTTGGAGGAATTGGCTTCGGAGCTCGGTTTAAGTTCGGAGGCTCTTGAGGAAGAGTTTCGGCAGTTTGTCTTTTTAAAGGTGGTGAGTTTCGATGGACTGATCGAGGATTTTAGTGGGGAGAAGCTTGAAGAGATGCTTTTGGAATCTTCCTCCAAGGATCCCTTGGAGTTACTTGGACTTTCGGAATTGAGGGATCGCCTTGCCGAGGCTATTGAAGAGCTACCGGAAAGGCACAAGCTGGTTCTTTCCCTTTACTATTTTGAAGAGCTCACCATGAAAGAGATTGCGCTGGTGCTTGGAATAAGCGAGGGAAGGGTTTCTCAGATTCACAGTGAGGCCATTTTAGCCCTAAGGGCCAAATTGAGGAGGTCTTATGAGGAAAGCTCATAGTCTTCTAAAAAAGGCTTTCGAAGACTTTCAAAGGGCATCCCTTGAGCTTGAGAGGTATTATCAAAGCCTTGAACAAAGGGTCAAGGAGTTAAAGGAGGAGCTTGAGAAAAGCAGGATCGAAAAGGAGCATTTGGCCCAGATGTTTCAAGATCTAATGGAAAGTCTTTCCAATGGGGTAATAGTGATCGAAAGGGGCAAGATAACCGCTTTGAATCCTCCGGCCGAGGAGCTGTTGGGACTTTCAAGGGAAGAACTTATAGGGCAGGGGATTGATAGCTTGATGCTTTTTAAGGATGGGTTCTCAAAGGGAGAGTTCACTAAGTCTTTTGGTGGGAAAATCGTGAGGGTTCAACTTTTCCCGTTACGGGGCAAAGAAGGGATAGTGATTCTTCTTGAGGACATAACGGAGCTTGAGAAGTGGAGGTCTCAAGCGGTAAGGGAGGAAAGTTTTAATGCAGTGGAGGAAGTAGTTTCTCACCTGGTTCATCAAATAAGGACACCCTTTTCGGTGGTGAAGCTTTTGTGCTCGCTTCTGGAAGAGGACTTGAGGGATGACCCCCGACATGAGCTCGCTCAAGAGATCCTACAAGGAGTCGAGCAGATAGAGGGGATTCTCTCCCAAGTTTCGCTTTTCATAAGGCCCCTTAATCCAACCCTTAAGCCTTTGGATTTGAGGGATCCCCTTCGGGAGGTTTTGGATTTCGTTAACCGTTTGCTCAAGGAGAATGGCATAGAGTTTGAAAAGTTTATTTATGATGAGCCACTTATCATATTGGGGGACGGGGAGCTTTTGAAGCACGTGTTTTTCAACCTTATCATTAACGCCGTTGAGGCCATGCCCGAAGGGGGTAGGCTTAAAGTGGAGGCTTTTCCGAGTTCTTCGAAGCTTAAAGGGGAACTTGTTCAAGTGGTCATCGAAGATACGGGGGTTGGTATTCCCAAGGATAAGCTCGGTCAGATCTTTAAGCCGTTTTTCACCACTAAGCCAAAGGGAATGGGTTTGGGACTTGTGGTAGTTCACAAGGTGATGGAGGCTCATAAGGGTTTGATAGAAATTCAGAGTGAAGAAGGTCGAGGGACTCGATTTGTGCTTTCTTTCCCTCAACTTAAGGAGGGGGGCCATGGATTGGAAGGTCCTTGTTGTTGATGACGAGATAGGCATTTGTAAGGCCATAAGGGCCGCACTTGAGCGTTTAGGGCTTGAGGTGGCAACGGCTCTGGAGGGCAATGAAGCGCTTTTCAAGTTCCGACGGGATCCTTACGATCTGGTTATTGCTGACCTTAAGATGCCGGGGATGTCGGGTATGGATCTTTTAAGGGAGATAAAGAGGCTCTCCCCGAGGACCCCAGTGGTTTTGCTTACCGCCTATGGGACCGTGGAGGGAGCGGTTCAAGCCATGAAGGAAGGGGCTTTTGATTTTATCCAGAAGCCCTTTTCCTTTGAGGTATTGAGGGAAGTGGTTTTTAGGGCCTTACATCCTAAAGAGGAGGTTCGGAAGGCTCGAGTGATCATAACTCAAAACCAACAGATGCTCGATCTTCTTGAGATGGCAAAGAAGGTGGCAAAAAGTTCGGCCCCTGTTCTCATTACGGGCGAAAGTGGTACGGGTAAAGAGCTTTTGGCCCGGTATATCCATGAAGGAAGTCCCAGAGCCAATTCCCCGTTTGTGGCTATAAACTGTGCGGCTTTACCTGAGGGGCTTTTAGAGAGTGAGCTTTTCGGTTATGAGCGGGGGGCCTTCACGGGAGCCGTGGCTCAGAAAAAGGGGAAATTTGAATTGGCAAATGGTGGTACCATTCTACTTGATGAGATCTCCGAGATGCCCCTTTCTCTTCAAGCAAAGCTTCTGAGGGTTCTTCAAGAGGGGGAGATAGACCGACTCGGCGGTCTTAAGCCAATAAGGGTTGATGTGAGGCCCATTGCCACTTCTAATCGTGATCTTCTTCAAAGGATCAAGGAAGGCAAGTTCCGAGAGGATCTTTACTTTAGGCTTAACGTGGTTCATTTGCACCTTCCACCCCTGAGGGAGAGGAAAGAGGATATACCCCTTTTGGCGGAGCATTTTTTAGAGAGGTACTCGAGATTAAACCAGAAAAACCTTAAAGGCATAGAGAAAGAGGCCATGAAAAAGCTCCTGGATTATCACTGGCCTGGAAACGTGAGAGAGCTTGAGAATGTGATTCACAGGGCGGTTCTTTTAGCCAAGTCCGATTTTATAAGGTCAGAGGAGATAGTGCTTGAAGAGATTGGACATAATGGGGATCACCTTTCAACTAGAAATCTCAAGGAGATAGAAAAGGTCCTCATATTGGAGACCTTAAAAAAGGTTAACTGGAACAAGGCGAAAGCGGCAAAACTTTTGGGGATAACCGCCAGGACTATAAGGAATAAGCTCAAGGAATATGGCATCGATCGTAGATCTGTTGAAAAAGGAGGGGAGAATGGGGCTTTTTGACAAGACTACTGAACTTTTAGGAAGGGGAGCCATTTTGGGGTGGTTGAGGCATTCCCTTGTGGCTTCCAATTTGGCCAATGCGGAGACCCCCGGTTTTGTCCCCAAGGATATAGATTTTTCGGCGGAATTGAAGAAGTTGATGGACGGGTTTCGTCTTCTAAAGACACACCCACATCATTTTGGCCAAGGAGGATTTGAGCTTGTTACCTTTATAGAGAGGGGAGAGATTAGTAACCCCGATGGGAATTACGTAAACCTCGAAGAAGAGGTGGTAAAGCTTTCTGAAAGCTATTTGAACTACATTTCCCTTTTGAGGATTCTTCAGAAGAAATTGGACCAATTGAAATATGCCATTCAAGAAGGAGGTAGATGATGGACATCTGGAAGGTCTTTAGGATAGGGGCGTCGGCGATCTTCGCCCAAAGAAGGCGAATGGAGATTCTGGCCTCGAATTTGGCAAACATCAATACCACCAGAACCCCACAAGGAGGTCCCTACAGGAGACAGGACGTTTTATTTCAAGCCGAGCCCATGGAAGAAGGAGCTATGGGGGTTAGGGTTGTAGGGATTGTAGAGGATCAGAGGCGCCCCTTTCGGATCGTTTATGACCCTTCTCATCCCGATCGGGATGAGAAGGGCTATGTGAAGTACCCCAACGTGGACCTGACGGAGGAGATGGTTAATTTGATGCTGGCCATAAGAAGCTATGAGGCAGCTCTAAAGGTCATTTCCACCTCGGAGGATATGGCTTTAAAAACCATAGATCTGTTAGGGAGGTAAAAGATGAGGATTGAGCTTGATCCGAGGCTATTTAACGTTAATCCTTTAGAAAGGGAGAAAGAGGGTGAAGAGGGGAAAGATTTTATTAAGATCCTTAAGGAAGCCATAGAAGAGGTTGATAAACTTCAACTTGAGGCCGATCAAGCTATAAAGGAGCTCATGGTGGGGAAGGGTGATCTTACCTCTACGGTTCTTGCCTTGGAAAAGGCGGATATCTCCTTTAGGCTCATGATGCAGATAAGGAACAAACTCATCCGAGCTTATGAGGAAGTAATGAAGATGCCCATTTAAGGGTTTTAAGAAATGGCTCGGATTCTTGATTTTATAAAGGGAATTAGTTTCCCCAACTCTAAAAGGTTGAGCCTTCTTATCGTACTTTTGGGAACCATTGGGGTTTTGGTTTTTGCCCTAAAAATGGGACAAAAAATAGATCTTGTTCCCCTTTACCGGGATCTTCCCCCTGAGGACTTGGCTTCGGTGATTGAGTACTTAAAACAGCAGAAGGTCCCTTATTCGGTTGATCCCATAAGCGGAGAGATAAGGGTTCCGAGCGATAAGGTATATCAGCTCCGAATGGAGCTTGCCTCAAAGGGTTTCCCTTCAGGCGGAAAGGTAGGGTTTGAGATATTCGACAAGACTAAATTGACCTTGGGTGAATTCGTCCAGAAGGTCAATTATCGAAGGGCCTTAGAAGGGGAGCTGGCCCGTAGCATAATGAAACTGGAACCGGTTAAGGACTGTCGGGTTCATATAGTTCTTCCCAAGGATTCGCCTTTTATAGGAGAGAGGATTAAAGCTAGGGCTTCGGTTATGGTGGACTTAAAAATGGGCAGGAAATTAAGCGAGGAACAGGTTGAGTCCATAAAATACCTTGTGGCAAGTGCGGTGGAGGGGCTTGATCCAGAAGACGTGAGTGTGGTCGACAGCAAGGGGAGGCTCCTCTCCCAAAGGGTTAAGGATCCTGCTTTGGTTCTCGCTTCAGATCAGATGACCTTTCAGAAGCAATGGGAGAAGGCCTTGGAGGATAAGATTACGGGTCTCCTTGAGCCCATTGTTGGTCCCGGTAAGGTGGTGGCCAGAGTTTCCAGCGAGTGGGATTGGAGACAAACAAGACAACGTCAAGAACTCTTTCAAGCAGAGCCGGTCACAAGAAGCAGACAAGTTATAGAGGAGACTTCCGGAGGTACTTCCCTGGTTGGAATTCCAGGTGTTGCTTCAAACGTTCCAATGGGGACAAGGCCTCAAGGGATTGCAAGTGGAGTGGGTCTTCCTTCGGCGACTTCCGCAAGGCGAAGCGAGATCGTAAACTACGAGGTTGGTAAAAGCTTTATCGAAACCGTTGAACCAATGGGACGACTTAAGAGAGTGAGTATAGCAGTAATTGTGGATGGGAAGTACCGAACTGTAAGCCAGGGTGGGATTCAAAAGGCTGAGTTTGTGCCTTTACCCCAAGAGGAGTTACAACGGATTGAGGAGATCGTAAAAAACGCAGTAGGGATCGATCCATCAAGGGGCGACAGTTTAAGCGTCCAATGCCTTCCTTTCACCGTGCCCTATGAAGAAGTTCCTCCCCCTCCTTCAGGCTTTCCTTTGGATAGGGTTCTTTGGGCTTTAAAATACATGATGCCCCTTCTTGTAGCCTTTTTGGTGATCTTTGGCGTCTTAAGGCCGCTTCTGAAAGGGGTCACGCAGAGAGAGGAGATGCCTACACCCTTAGCTTCTCCTTCTCAGCCGATAGAAGAAAAAAAGCCCGAGCATTTGACCTTAGCCGAGACCACTTTACGGCTGGCCAAAGAGGATGTTGACTATGCGGTGGGGATCATTAAGAAATGGATGAAGGAGGAGAAGGGTGGCTCAGGAGCTTAAGGATATCAAGAAGCTGAGCGGTCCTCAAAAGGCGGCCATTTTGCTCCTTTATTTAGGAGAGGAAGTGGCAGATAAGGTCTTAAAACGTTTAAAGGAAGAAGAGGTACAGAGGCTTGTTCTTGAAATGGCGAGGGTTTCCCGAGTTTCTCGAGAAGTAGTAGCTCAAGTTTTAAGGGAATTCCTCGAGTCCTATGCGGAAAGGGAGTTTTTGGTGAAGGATCGAGAACATTTGGAGAAAATCCTGGTTAAGGCTTTTGGTCCGGAGAAGGCAAAGACCCTTATCGAAGAGTTGTTGGGAGAAGAAGAGGAGAGGCCTTTTTCTTCCTTGAACAAAATCGATCCCTTTACTCTTTCAAACTATCTCCGAAATGAACATCCTCAAACCATAGCTTTGATATTATTCCATCTCGATAAAAACAAAGCTGCTCAGGTCCTGGCGGAATTTCCCGAAGAGCTTCAAGTGGAGGTCATAAAGCGCATATCCACCCTTGATCGGGTTTCCCCCGAGATGATAAAGGAGTTGGAAGAGGCCTTAAAAGAAGGCATAAAGGTCAAGGCCTTTACCTCCATTAAGAAAGATCAAGGTATTAAAGTGGCAGCTGAGATCCTTAACCAATTTGGCACAATGGCTACTCCAATCCTTGAGAGACTAAGGGAAACTGATCCCGATATAAGTGAAGAGGTTGAAAAGGCCATGTTTGTATTCGAAGACCTCCTTTATGCGGATGATAGGGGCTTACAGAGGCTATTGCGAGAAGTATCGAAAGAGGATCTGGCTTTGGCCTTGAAGATGTGTTCGGAAGAACTCAAGGAGAAGCTATTTCGCAATATGTCAGAACGAGCCAGGGAGATGCTCCTTGAGGACATGGAGGCTTTGGGCCCGGTAAGGATAAAGGACGTGGAGGAGGCACAAAGGAGAATTACCGCCTTGGCAAGGGCCATGATGGAAAAAGGAGAACTCATTTTGGTTGGCAAAGGTGGAGAAGAAGTCCTCGTTTAACATCTCTTTTGTACTCCCTGTATTTAACGAGCCCGAAAGAAAAGAAGACCTTAAAGAAAGGGCCTACAAAGAAGGCTTTGAGCTTGGTTTAAAAGAGGGCAGGGAAAAGGCCCAGAAGGAAGTAGAAGAAATACTCGCGAGGCTTGAAGGTCTAATAAGATCCTTGGAGAAAATTAGGGAAGAGATCTATAAGAAGGCAGAGGAAGAGATCCTGCAGCTTTCAATAGCTATAGCCAAAAAGATCTTGAGGAGAGAACTCGAACTCAATCATTCTTCGGTTCTCCAATTGGTTAGGGAAGCCATAAGAAGGCTCACCGAGGAGGATACCATCAAGGTCTATCTATCCTTTGAGGACTTCGAGCTGGTGAAACGCCATAGGGAAGATTTAATAAGAGAATTGGGAGAATCGAAACACCTTATAATCTCCCCTAGTCAAGAGGTATCTCCCGGAGGATGTTTTGTGGAGACCGACTTTGCCCAAGTGGATGCTAGGCTTGAGACCCAGCTTGAGACGATCATTCAGGCTTTAAAAAATGGATATTAGTAAGCTACTTAAGAGGTTAGAATCGATTGATCCCTTAAGGGTTAAGGGGAGACTTACGCAGGTAATAGGCCTGGTGATAGAAGGTCGAGGAATTCCTGTTGCGGTGGGTGATATATGTAAAATCGTTGATAAAAGTGGAAAACTCAAAACGTTTGCTGAAGTAGTGGGTTTTAGAAGGGATTCTTTTTTGATGATGCCCTTAGGACCTACCGAAGGGCTTGAGCCAAAGGGTTTCGTTGAACCGTTGGGGAGAAGGGCTTCTTTTCCTGTAGGATGGAGTCTCTTGGGGAGGGTTATCGATCCTTTGGGTGAGCCCCTTGATGGAAGAGGGCCTATTGAAGGTGAACTTTTTTATCCCCTTTATTCCGATCCTATAAATCCGCTGTTCAGGCGTCCCATAAGGGAGCCCCTGGATGTAGGAGTAAGGGTGATAAATGGACTTTTAACCTGTGGGAAGGGGCAAAGGGTGGGGATAATGGCTGGAAGTGGCCTCGGTAAATCCACCCTTTTGGGCATGATTGCCAGACATACTCGGGCGGATGTGATCGTCATAGCCCTAATTGGGGAAAGGGGCAGGGAGGTTCAGGAGTTCATAGAAAGGGACTTGAAAGAGGGCATAAAGAGGTCAGTTGTGGTAGTTGCTACCTCGGATCGTTCGCCCTTAATAAGGATGCGAGGGGCCTTTGTGGCCACCGCCATCGCCGAGTTTTTCCGGGATAAGGGGAAAGACGTGATTCTCCTTATGGATAGCCTCACCCGTTTTGCCATGGCTCAAAGGGAGATAGGACTTTCTATCGGTGAGCCCCCTACCTCCAAGGGTTATACGCCTTCGGTGTTTGCCACAATGCCCAAACTTTTGGAGAGGGCAGGAAGCATCCAAGGCAAGGGAAGCATCACCGCCTTTTATACGGTCTTAGTCGAGAGCGATGACTTGGAGGATGATCCCATAGCTGATTCTTCAAGAGCGATTTTGGACGGACACATAGTACTTTCCAGACAAATGGCCTCTCAAGGGTGTTTCCCAGCTGTGGATGTACTTCGGAGTTTAAGTCGAGTTATGCCGGAGGTGGTCGGAAAGGAGCATTATGAGCTATCCATGAGATTCAGGGAGGTTTTAAGCGTTTATAAACAATACGAGGACTTGATAAGTATAGGCGCCTATACTCCTGGAGCAAATCCTAAGCTCGATTATGCGTTAAAGAAATTGGATTCCCTTTTCTCTTACATTCGTCAGGACCGTGAAGAGGGTGTCTCACTTGAAGAAAGCTACAGGGAACTTGAAAAACTTTTCACCGATTGAGGAAACTTTTTCCATAAAAGAAAATGGGGCTCTTTCCTCCATCCTAAGGAATAAACTTCACTTTTAAGACTTTTCCTTATTGGTATTACTTTTGCTTAAGGAAAAATCGCCATGATTCCCTTTGTGACGCTGGATTCCTTGTTTAGTAAAGAAATCCCTCGAGTTCCCTCCGAGATCCTTCAACTCATTAAACAACTCTCTTCAAAATACCAAGTTCCTTTTGAGCTCATCCTTTCTTTGGTGAAGGTGGAATCCGACTTCAACCCTCAAGCCATTTCCCCGAAAGGGGCAATGGGGTTGATGCAACTTATGCCTTCTACTGCTACCTTTTTGGGCGTTCAAAATCCCTTTGATCCTCAAGAGAACTTAGAAGCAGGGATAAGATACTTTAAAACACTTTTGGAGAAATTTGGCGACTTGTCCCTTGCTCTTGCTGCTTATAACGCAGGCCCCAAGGCCGTTATGGATTATCAGTGCATACCTCCTTTTCCGGAGACAAGGAGTTTTGTGAATAAGGTTTTTGGATGGTTCAAGAAATTCTCAAGCCTTTTCTCAAACGAAAGGCTTTCCGAGGGAAAAATGGAAGAAAAAACCGTTACTTTACTTCCATTTCAACCGGAGAAGGCGAATTTGCAACCCGAAGGAATAAATTCAAAGGAAGTGGATTCAGGTGCAATTCAACAAAAATGCCTACAGGACCAGAAATCACGGATAAATTCGAAGGAAGTGGATTCAAGTGAGGGTTTTTATAATTTGAAGCGCCTTTTTCGTCCTTTACTATCGAAAGAAGTAGATAATAAAAACCCCGAAACACTTCACCTTCCTCAAAACACTCCCAATTCCCTTTCGAAAGCCCCTGGGAAAGAGGTCCTACGGGTACTACTTTCTAAAGTTCGAGAGGTTTCCGAAGGTTTTCAAGACGTGCCCAAAAAACCGGAAGCCCTTCTAGGTTCGGAGGGTTCTTCAAAGTTTGATCTTCCCGTGCTCTTAATCTCTCTAAGGGAGCAATTCCAAAGCGATTCTTCATCCTCTAAAGTCCAAGGAGTTTGGAAAAGTTTTGCTTTTCAAGAGACTGATCCAATCAAAGGTCTTGTGGATGAGATTGTAAAATGGGTGAGATTTGAGGATGGTCCGGTTTCGCAGAAGGTCCAGATACAGCTTAAACCAGAGGTATTAGGAGGTTTAAGGGTTGAGCTTGAGGGTATGAAAGAAGAGTTAAAGCTTGAGATAAAGGTTTCGAGTAAAGAGGTGAGAAACTTAATTGAGGCAAACCTGGGAGAGATCCAAAAGGCCTTAAATGCTCAAGGATTAAGGCTTGTCTCGATTCAAGTTCATTTGGATCAGTCCTTTCAAGAAGGACATAAGGATAGAGGAGCCCGAACAAAGGGAGAAGGGAATTCTAAAAAGAAGGGAAAAGGCGAATTTGAGGAATTTAAATTGACCGTTTAAGGAGGGAAGGGATGATCAATTCGGTGGAAAATTATCCGGATATATGGCTTAGGCTTTTCCTCGCCCAACTGAAAAACCAGAGCCCCTTAAACCCCTTCGATGTTTCCGAACTTACCTCTCAACTTGCCCAGTTTTCGCAGATGGAAGAACTTTATAACGT
The DNA here is from genome assembly GCA_964480925.1 of uncultured Thermodesulfobacteriota bacterium. Classification (GTDB taxonomy): domain Bacteria; phylum Desulfobacterota; class B13-G15; order B13-G15; family B13-G15; genus B73-G16. Next base: position 6,287 of record CAYZRR010000042.1, on the reverse strand, counting down.
TTCCAAAAAGTTGGAAAAACTGGAAGAAACCACAAGAATGAGCCTTTTGGGATCGCTTTTGAACTTAATTGGAAAAGAGGTTAAGGCCGAGAGTTCTTCCCTATGGTTTGACGGAGAGGAAAGTACCCCTGTTGAGGTCCATTTCCCCGAAGGGATAAAGGAAGTGACTTTAAGGGTGTTTGATAAGTCCCTTTTTCCAGTAAAGGTTTTGAAGTTTAATCCTTCCACTTCTCCCTTTCTCATCCAATGGGATGGTACCGACTCTTTGGGAAGGAAAATGGAACCTGGTCTTTACTACTTCACCCTTGAAGGGATAGACCAAAGGGGTCAAGTCGTTGAACTTGAGAGTTACATTCGGGGGAGAGTGTCAGCTCTGGAACAAGAAGGGGGACAATTTTACGTCTCCGTTGGGGGATTGGTCTTACCCCTTTCCTCTATTTTTTCGATAAACCCTTAAAGGAGGTGTAAAATGGGGCTTACTAGTTCTCTTTATTCCGCGGTTACGGGGCTTAGGTGTTATGGTACCGCTATTTCGGTTTCGGGTGATAACATAGCTAACCTTAATACGGCGGGTTTTAAAGCCTCAAGGATCACCTTCCAAGATGCCTTGAATGAACTTCTCGCCACTGCTCAAGGTACCTCTCAGGTTGGTCGAGGGGTTATGGTGAGCGATGTGGGGCTAATGTTCACCCAGGGATCCTTTGAGACCACCAATGCCCCCACGGATCTTGCCATAAACGGAGAGGGACTCTTCATTTTAAGGGATCCCACAAGCATGCAACTTTATTACAGCCGGGCTGGTCATTTCCGGTTGAACCCTGATGGGAAGCTCATAAACCCCGAAGGGTATATACTTCAGGGATGGGCTGTGGGAAGCAACACTTTGACGGATGTTATAGTTGATACAGCTGCTTCGGCTGCTCAAGCTACAACAACGGTTAAATTAGCCGTAAACCTTGATGCAAGATCAGAAGGCCTTGATCCTAATGGGTTCGATCCCAACATCGAAGGTACCTGGAATTATCAAACAAGTATCGTCGTTTACGATTCCTTGGGAAATAGGCATCAGTTGATCATTTATTTCGTTAAGGATCAAAATGCGGAAAGGACATGGAATTGGTATGTGGCCGAAGTTACCCCCAGTGGGGTTGGAACTTATCAGGAGGGTGGTCAGTTGGTCTTCGATGAGTATGGGGCTTTACAACAAGGAGGTTCGGCTACTTTGTCCTTTCAGTTTGAAGGTGCTGCTGTTCAAGAAATAAAGTTCGATTTTAACCCTGATGTGGCAAAGAGTACCCAATATGCTGCTGATTTCTCGACGCTTTATCAATATCAAGATGGTTATCCCACAGGGTTCCTCGAAGGCATTACCGTAGAGACAAATGGCCTTATTTATGGACACTACACCAATGGACAAACGAAACCCCTTTATCAGGTTGTGCTTGCAAAATTCGTGAACCCTTCAGGGTTGACCAAAAGGGGTGGCAATCTTTACCTTCAATCCCCAAGAAGTGGCGAGCCCCTGATCGGTACACCTGGAAGTGGCGGACTTGGGACTATAGTGCCTAATAGTTTAGAGCAATCAAATGTCGATTTGGCCGAGGAATTTACCAAGATCATCATTTATCAACGGGCCTTTCAAGCAAACGCACGGGTGATAACCACAACTGATGACATGCTCGGGGAGGTGGTGAACCTTAGGCGTTAAGCTTTCTTGGCTCGATCTACGTATTCGTGTTTTTCCACGTCAACGACCACCAGGTCTCCTGTTTCTATAAATTGAGGGACCATGATGGTGATGCCGTTTTCAAGCTTTGCCTCTTTCCAAGTGTTATCAAGTTGTCCCCTTATGCCTGAACCCGTGGACTCAACCCTCAGAACAACAGTTTTAGGAAAATCAAGTCCTACGGGAATGCCATTATAAAGCTCTACTCTTACTTTTGAGCCTTCTTTTAAAAATGGCAGATAAGTCTCAACTGCCCCTTTTGGGAGGGAAACCTGGTCAAAGGTTTGGGGGTCCATGAAGACCACCTCCTCCTTGTCAAGGTAAAGAAATTCCATCTCAACCCTTTCAAGGTGTACATCTTCAAGGCGTTCCTCGGGTGAGAAGCGATGTTCACTGGTTTTGCCAGTTCTCATATGTTTTAAAGTAGCCTTAATCAAACCTCCGAATTGGGCTTTTCCACTATGGCGGGTGAGGCCTACTACCTTGTAAAGTTCTCCGTTTAAAAGGATTACGTCTCCTTCTTTCAAGTGGTGTGCTTCTTTCATTTTCTCCCTCCTTTTTAATCACCCTCTTCCCCTGAGCTTTTACTTCTAAAGGGAAAAGGGTCCCCTGCCGGGTTTGAGAGGTTTTTGGTTCTTTTTGGGAACATGAACTGTGCTTTTCCGAGAAGCGTTCTTCCATCCTCTTAAGGAAGGCCTCCGAATCCGTGTAGATTTCGTGGATCTCCCGACAGAAAGGACATTCCAGAAGGGTTCGATCTTCCTTTTTAGTGACAATTACTTTCATCAACGACCGCGAAAACTCACTGCGTCTAACACCGTTTTTAATAATATAAGAATGTCCAACCACAAGGACCAGTTCTTTATGTAGTAGAGGTCGTACTGAAGTTTAAACAGGGTATCTTCCTTTGAAGCAGCATACCCATATTTTACCAGGGCCCATCCAGCCATACCGGGTTTGACCATATGCCTTAACCGGAAAAAGGGTATTTCCTTACTGAGTTCTTCTACAAATTCCGGTCTTTCAGGCCTTGGCCCTACTACACTCATATCACCCTTTATGATGTTAAATAGTTGAGGGAACTCATCAAGATGCGTCTTTCTCAAAAAACGCCCGATTCTGGTTATTCTCGGATCGCTTTTTTGGGCCCACTTGGGGCCTTCTTTCTCGGCCTCAGGGATCATGGAACGAAGCTTATAAAGCTTAAAAACCTTTCCGTTTCTTCCGACCCTTAATTGGGTGTAAAAGATGGGGCCAGGGTGATCAAGGTAAATCAAAAGGGCCAAAAAAGGCAAAAGGGGCAAAAATAAAGCCAAACCTATGGAGGCGAAGATTAAATCAAAGCACCTTTTTATAGCTCTATTTAAAGGACGGTTTAAGGGATGATCAAGAGGAAGGCTCATCAACCACGTTTCTCCTATTAGCTCCACGGGTATCCTTCCGGTTATTTCCTCAAATAAAAGGGACATAGGGACGATTCTTACCCCGAGCTCGAGTAAATCCTGGAGATCTTGAATAATTTCACCCTCCACTCTTCTTTCTGGGGCAAGGACAATGGTATCTATACTCTCTTTTAAGGCTATTTCCTTTAACTCTTTAAAAGAACCAACAACAGGAGAAAGGCCCCCTTCTTGGGGTTTTGGGACTTCAGTTTCGCTCAAATAACCAATTAGTTGATAAGAGGAATTGGAGGGGCCCTTTAAAACCCGAGAAAGGGCTTCGGCCTTTTTGCCAGTTCCAAGGACAAGAAGGCGCCTGGAGAAGGAGGGATGACGGAGTAAAACCCCGGAGAGAATTCTCCCTCCGAAGACAAAAAGTAAGAGGATTCCAAAGGCCCCGTATAAAAAGTGCCTTCTTTGGGGTAAAGGTGGAGTAAGATAAGGGATGAAAAGGATAAAGGAGAAGGTAAAAACGGAGGAGAAGAAGAGCCTTTTTACCCAATGAGAAAAAGAAAAGCTCACTTCCTCTTCGTAAAGGTCCAATGCCCAACTGGAGAGTAACCATACCAAGCTCGGAAGGATAAACCAAAGGGGGTATTCTTTGAAGATGTCAACCGAAAAGGAATATTCAGGCCTAAGGGTGAGTCCTACCATAAGCCCTAAATTGAGGGCAAAAAGGTCTATAAGGCAAAGAAAAAGCTTTTTCTCACCTGAGGAAAACCTAATGGATCTCACCCCAACTTCTCCCGAGTCCTACATTTACCTTAAGAGGCACCTTTAAAGAAACTACGCCCTCCATAATCTCTTTGACCCTTTTAGCCAGATCCTCTGCTATTTCCTCCTTTACCTCTAAAAGCAATTCATCGTGAACTTGAAGGATTAATTTCGCGGGAAGCCCTTTTTCCTTTATCTCCTGCCAGATCTTTAGCATGGCCATTTTTATAATATCAGCACAGCTTCCCTGAATGGGGGTGTTTATGGCGATCCTTTCTCCCAATTGTCTTTCACTTCCTTTACCCCTTAAAAGCCATGGGACTTGGCGTTTCCTACCAAATAGGGTTCTCACGTATCCATTTCTCTTGGCCTCTTCGATTGTTCTGGTGATGAAGGATTTGACCTTGGGGTGTTTCCTGAAATAATCCTCGATGAAGCGTTTACCGATTTCGGGTTCGACGCCCAGTTCCTTAGAAAGTCCGAAGGGCGTCATTCCATAAATTATCCCAAAGTTTACCACTTTGGCCTGTCGCCTCATTTCGGATGTGACTTGATCCTCAGGTACCCCAAAGATAAGGGAAGCCGTTTCAGCATGAATATCCCTTTCTTTTATAAAAGCCTCAATCAACCCTTCATCTTCCGAGAGATGAGCCAAGATCCTCAGTTCGATCTGGGAATAATCTGCCGAAAGGAGAAGCCATCCCTCTTCGGCTTTAAAGGCCCTTCGGATCCTTTCTCCCAATTCGCCTTTAACCGGTATATTCTGCAAATTGGGTTCGGAAGAAGAGAGCCTCCCCGTGGCGGTTCCCATTTGGTTAAAGGAAGTGTGAAGTCTTCCCGTTATGGGGTGGATAAGTCTTGGAAGGGCGTCAAGGTAGGTGGATTTGAGTTTGCTCAAGGTTCGGTGTTCTAATAAAAGCCTTGGAACCTCATGAAAGGCCGCAAGACTCTCGAGGACTTCCGTATCGGTGGAATAGGCCTTTGTAGGAGTCCGTTTTAGGGGAGGTAGTTTGAGTTTTTCAAACAAAATCCTTCCCACCCGTTGAGGGGAGTTGAGGTTAAAGATCTCTCCGGAGAGACTCCAGATTCGGGATTCAAGTTCTTTAAGCCTTCCTTGAAGCTCTTGTGATAACTCCTTTAGGATCCCCGGATCGATCTTAACGCCCCATAATTCCATCTGGGCCAGAAGTTCTACAAGGGGAAGTTCGACTTCATAAAAAAGTCTTTTAAGTCCCTCTTCTTCTATCTTTTGAAGCAGTTTTTCTTTAAGCATCCATACACTAAAGGCCTCCTCGCAAGCGAAATCCTTGGCTTCGAGGGGGGATGCCTTTTTTAAACCCTTCGCACTTGTCAACGCCCGTGAAGGGCCAAGGTCAATGGAGAGGTATTTGGAAAAAAGCGTTCTTAAGCTATAGTCCTTGGCCTCAGGGTCAAGCAGATAGGCCATCAAAGCAGTATCACCGAGTAAGTTAAGGTTTTTATATCCTTCTTTAAGGAGTAACCTTATTTGAGGCTTAGCATCGTGCATAAAAAGAAGGGAGTTTTCCAAAAGCCCCCGGAACCTTTCGAGTTCCTTTTCTTCTTTAATAGGGATAAAAAAGGCTCCTTCTTCGGGGTTATAAATGGAAATTCCCATTGGCCTCTGAAGAATTACGTCTTCCCCCGAGGCGTAAAGATAAAAGGCGAGCTCTTTTCCCTTAAGGTTATCCAAAGTTTGAGAAATTTCCTCTTCACTTTCAAGGAGCCTGAAAGGGGGGCGCTCAGTTTTTGGTGGAGGGAAGAGTTCCTTTAAGAATTTTCTAAATTCCAATTCTTCAAATATTTTTTTCAGCTTTTCCTCATCCCAAGGTCCGAGTAAAAAGGCTTCCCACTTTATCTCAAGAGGAATATCTTTTCTTATTTGGGCAAGCCTTTTGTTCAAAAGGACTCGATTTCCCGCTTTACGAAGCTTTTCCTTAAGAGAGGGTTTAAGAAGCGAATCGGGCATATGATCGAGGTTCTCCAAGATTGACTCAAGGGAATTGTACCGTTCAAGAAGTGCCTGGGCGGTTTTTGGCCCTATGCCCTCAATACCCGGTATGTTATCCGATTGATCTCCCACAAGGCCCAAGAAATCGGGGATTTGTTTAGGTGAAACTCCAAATTTTTCCCTGACCTTCTCAGGAGTAAAACGTTCATTTTTCATAGTGTCAAACAGAAGAACCTCTTCTGAGACAATTTGAAGCAGATCCTTATCACCTGAGACAATAACTACTGAGATTCCTTCCTTCTTTGCCTTTTCGGTCAAGGTAGCTATCACGTCATCCGCTTCAAATCCCTCTAATTCCAAAACGGGGATCCTCATGGCCTCAAGGATCTTCTTCACATAAGGGATCTGAAGCTTAAGGTCTTGAGGAGCAGGGGGCCTA
>CAYZRR010000041.1:0-16500 GCA_964480925.1 uncultured Thermodesulfobacteriota bacterium | reverse complement strand
AAGGGCCAACAGAAAAAGAATTGGAAGAGGCCAAAAGGTTTTTCGAAAAAAGTTTCACCTTGCGCATAGAAACGCCGAGACAACTTCTTAATGAAATCATCTTACAAGAAACTTATGATTTAAAATTTCAAAACTTGTTTGATGAAATCGAGAAAATAAAGAAAATAAATATTGAGGAGATAAAATCAATCGCTCAGGAAATCTTGCAGAAGCAAAGAATGCAAGTGCTTATCATAGGCAACAGTCAGCACTTTGTTAAGAATTTTGAGACTTTTGGAAATCTGCAATTAATGCCCTATAAGGATGTTTCACCTTAATAAATCGCAAAGAAGATTCCTTCAAAAAATTCTATTTTCCTTAACACCGATTTTTTTGCCATTTTTATGCGTATTGGGGTTATTTCCAATTCCAGTTTTAAGAAAAATGGCAAAATTCTTCAGTCTCTTATGGTGGATAGCGCCTTCGCGCAGAAAGAGGATTGCGATGGCTAATTTAAGACTAATTTTTTCTGAGAACGAATCGCGGAAGATCCTTAGAATAGCGATGGAAAATTTTTTATTTTTTGCTCTTGAAACGCTTAAGCTTTCCAAAGCTTCGAGGGAAGAGATATTGGAAAGGGTTTTTTTAAAGGGCAAAGAAAACCTGGAGAGAATTAAAGAAGGGGGAATATTGGTAAGTTGCCATTTGGGCAATTTCCCTTTAATTTGTTTTAGGCTTTCCTTAGAAGGTTTCAGGATAGGTGTGGTAATCAAATTACCCCGTGATCCTTTTTTGGCTAAAATGGTGAAACAAAGGGGAGAAAAATGGGGGTTAATCTTTATCGAAATAGATGACCGATACGAAACCGTTTTGAGAGTTCAAAAATTCCTGAAGGAAGGAGGGGTTTTGTTATTGATGTTGGACCAAAATCCACGATCAAAAGGTGTGATCGTGCCCTTTTGGGGTTTACCCACACCTACTTATCGAACCCCTCTTTTATTAGCTCAAAAAACGCGATTACCCCTTTTGCCAGTTTTTATATATCAAAAAGAGGGAAAGCATTACTTAGAAGTTTTAGAGCCGTTTAACCTTTCTAAAGATCCTTTTAAAGACCTGGAAGCTCTCAACGCGATTATTCAACGTTATGTTTCATCCTTTCCAGAACAATGGTGGTGGTGGCATCGGCGATGGAGAAATATCCTTTTCTATCAATGAAGTCTCGAAAATGGTGTAAACTTAAAAACTGGAGGCCTTTATGATACCCACCATATTTAAAGGACTATGTCCTAATTGTGGGGGCGACATCACTTCCGAAAGGCTCGAATTAGGTATTCCTTGCGAATCCTGCATGCCCGATCCCAACGGCCCCTTGGTAAAGGAAGGCTTCCTCTCATCCTTTAAAGAGGTAAGCGAAAAGGAAAAAGCTTGGATTAAACATTTTCATAAATGCGTAGGAGCTCAACCTTGGAGCTTGCAAATCGCCTGGGCTAGAAGGGTATTTCTCGGCAGATCTTTTGCTCTTTTAGCTCCCACAGGAGTTGGAAAAACCTCTTTTGGGCTATCGATCGCGAGCTTTTTGGCCCGCGAAAAGAAGCGCTCTTACATTATTCTTCCTACCAAATTGCTTGTGGAACAAGTGAAACACAGACTTTTAAGTTTTGGCGTCAAAGAAAGCGAGATGTTAGTTTTTGGAGAGGAAAATAAGTATAAAAAAGAAAAAAAAGAACTCCTCGAAAGAGCCGATTTTAAAATCCTGATTAGCACTTCTATGTTCCTGTATAAAAATTATGAAATAATTCCTCGCGATTTTTCTTTTATTTTTGTAGATGACGTAGATTCATTCCTCAAAACAGCAAAAAATATAGACAAAGCGTTATATTTGTTAGGATTTTCGGAAAAAGATATTCAAATGGCAATGGAGTTAATCAGAATAAAAGAAAAGCACGATAAAACTGCTCAAGATTGGCAAAAGATAAAAGAATTATCGGAATTATTAAAAACGTCGTCAAAAGACATAAATGGTATTTTGGTCGTGTCTTCCGCAACGTCAAATCCACGTTCGAATAGAGTTAAACTGTTTCGAGAACTTTTAGGATTCGAAGTAGGAATTCCTATTTTTTATCTGAGAAATATCGTTGACACCTTTTGTGATCATAATATCACTCTCCATGATCTTATTCGGAGGCTTGGTAAGGGAGGGTTGGTGTTTGTATCTTCTGATCAGGGTAAGGAAGGGGTTACGGAAGTAGTCAATATGCTAAACAGTCAAGGTATTGTAGCGATTTCTTATGAGGACCTCGGTGAAGAAGAAATAAAACAATTTGAAGAAGGGAAAATTTGGGTGATAGTAGGAATAGCTTCTTATAGAAATCCGTTAGCCAGGGGTTTTGATTTACCCCATGTGGTGCGTTATTCCGTCTTTTATGGCGTTCCCAAGATAGTGATTTCTCTTAAATTTGAGAAGAACCTATCGCATCTCTTGTGGGCTTTGGTTTCCATAAGGCCTTTAATAGCCAAAAAACTTCCTTCGCACATTTCCAAACTTGATCGCTGGATAGCTCAGGTCAGACGATATCAGTATTTAACGGAGGACTTCCTCTTGGAGAACCCTTCATTATTTAAGACAATAGAAAGGCTCAAAGATGAACTTAATTTGTTCTTCACTTCGGTTGAGGTTTTAAAGATATTACAAGAATCCGACGAAGTCACTTTACGCAAGACGGAAGAGGGATTTTTGCTCGTAGTATCCGATGCTACTGGTTATCTTCAAGCAAGTGGCCGTACTTCCCGAATGTATGCGGGTGGGATAACAAAAGGTCTAAGTATTATAATCGTTGACGATAAAATAGCCTTCAATCACTTGCAGAAAAAGATCCGATGGTTTAGCGAGGACATAAAATTCGTAAATTTTGATGAGATCAATTTAGAAGAAATTCTCCGGGAGATCGATCAAGATCGAGAGAGAGTCAAAAAGGTTCGCCAAGGGAAGGCTCGAGCTGAAGAAAAGGAGCTGTTGAAACCCGTCTTGATCGTGGTGGAATCTCCAAACAAAGCGAAAACTATTGCGAATTTCTTTGGGAAGGCCATCCGCCGAAAAATAGGCGAACATGAACTTTTGGAAACCTCCGTTGAGGACCGTTATCTTATGATAAGCGCTTCTTTGGGACACATATTAGATCTTACGACCAAAGAAAATGGATATTATGGCGTTTTGATAAATGGAAGTATCGTCCCCGTATATGAACCTATCCCCGGTAAAGAGCGAATTATAGAGAGTTTAAAACGCATGGCTCAAGAAAGTTTTGAAGTGCTCATCGCCACTGACCCCGATACGGAAGGTGAGAAAATAGGATGGGACATAAGGGAACTGCTTCGGCCCTTTGTGAATAATATCAAACGGATGGAATTTCATGAGGTAACTAAAAAGGCCATCCTAAATGCAATAAAAGCACCCCGTGACTTTAATGAAAACCTTGTCAAAGCCCAAATCGTGCGTCGCGTGGCCGATAGATGGGTAGGATTCGAATTTTCCCAGCTTCTATGGGGGGCCTTTAAAAATCAGTTATTGTCAGCAGGAAGGGTACAGACTCCCGTTTTAGGTTGGATCATAGCCAGAGAAAGCGAATATAGAAAAAAAATCTACAAGGTGCTCTTAACCATAGAAAGAGACGGAAGAAGGCTTTGGATCGATTTTGCGTTCGAAGAAAAAGAAAAGGCGCTCAAATTTTTCGAAAGCTTAAAAGAAATAAAAATAGAAATCCTAAATATAAGCGAGGAATCCCGTTTCCCCCCTCCTCCGTTTTCAACCGATACCCTCTTAAAAGAGGCCCACGAAAAATACCGTTTTACCCTTCCCTTAACAATGGAACTTGCCCAAACGCTGTTCGAATTGGGTTACATAACCTATCACCGAACTGACTCCACTCGGGTCTCGGATGTTGGGATTAATGTGGCAAAAGAATATATAAAAGAGGAGTTTGGAAGCGATTTCTTCACCCCGAGAACTTGGGGCGAAAAGGGAGCCCATGAATGTATAAGGCCCACTAAAAACATCGACCCCGAGGAGTTAAACGCCTTAATCTTAAGCGGTCAGGTAGAAGGACTAAACAGAAACCATGTTCTTCTTTACGATCTTATATTCCGTCGCTTCATGGCAAGTCAGATGAGGGAAGTCAAAGTAAAAGTAGCTCAGGTGATCCTCAAGGCAAACGAAGAAGAAAAAAGACTAACCTTGAATTGGGAGATCTTACAGGAGGGATGGAATAAACTCCTTCCCTTAGAACTTCACCCTATTGTTGAAGGTAAATGGGCAATAAACGAAGGGAATAAAAAACTAAAGACTCAACCAAGGGCCTACCTCTACACTCAAGGGGAATTAGTGGAAGAGATGAAAGCAAAAGGTATAGGAAGACCTTCTACATATGCCACAATCTTAGAAAAACTTTTAGAAAGGGGATATGTGATAGACCGAAAAGGCTTTTTAATACCTACGAAACTTGGTAAAGAAGTTTATTATTACCTCCAAAGTCGTCAGGAAGTTCGTTCATTTTTGAGCGAAGAATTCACCCGTGAGCTTGAATATTTAATGGACGAAGTAGAAAATTCGAAAGAAGACTATCAGAAGCTGCTAAGATATCTTTATTCACAAATTATACAAACAAGAGAAATTAACCGAAATGAATGAAAAATTTTTCGAAGATGAAATTTTTATTGGTAAACTCATAAAATTGGGGTTAACGGAGTTTTACGAGGGTTTAAAAACTTCACTTTCTACAGAAGAAGTTCGAATTGTTAAGAGAAACTTGGATAAATACACAAATTTAAGCAATGAAGAACTTGGACACTTGTTTAAAGAAACTTTCAAAAAACACATCTCCATGAAGGAATTTCTTAGCGAAATCGATATCTACTTGGCTGTTATAAAAATCGCCTCTTCTCTTTTAGAGTTACCTGAAGATTTAGTTAAAAACATCAACGAATGCCTTTTTGGTCAACTAAAAGTTCCCCTTGCCTGATTCCGGAATTTTGATTAGATTTTGTTTTGATGTTATAGTGATTGTATAAAATTCCCCCCTTAGGGGAGAAAGGAGTATAAAATGTTAAAGGCAAAAGTAGGTGATGTGGTAAAGGTCCATTATACGGGCAAACTGCGGGACGGTACGGTCTTTGATAGTTCGGTGGGTGGAGAGCCTTTGGAATTCACGCTCGGCTTCAACCAACTTCTTCCCGCTTTTGAGGAAGCCATAATCGGTATGAGCCCTGGGGAATCGAAGACCTTTGAGATACCGGCGGAAGATGCCTTTGGGCCGTATCGAGATGAGTTGGTTATAGAGATAGAAAAGACGAGGTTGCCTCAGAATATGGAACTGGAGATTGGGCAACAGCTGTTACTGAGGGATCCGAATGGTCAAGCTTTTCGTGTAACGGTAATTGATATCACTGATAATACGGTTACACTTGATGCTAACCACCCCTTAGCGGGGGAAGACCTTATATTTGAAGTACAGCTCCTCGAAATAGGCTCTAACCTTCTTGAAGATAACGCCTAAGGGCTTGCGCGGTGTAAGAACTCTCACATTTAAGCAGTTCAAGGGGGGTGCCTTCGAAAAGAAGGTATCCTCCTTCTTTACCTCCTTCCGGACCAAGGTCTATTATCCAATCGGCTTCCTTTATCACCTCGAGGTTATGTTCGATTACAAGGACTGTATCTCCTCTATTCACCAATAAGTGCAATATATCCAAAAGCTTGGAGACATCGGCCATGTGTAAGCCCGTGGTGGGCTCATCCAGGATATAAAGGGTCCCTTTGGATTGGCTTGAGAGTTCTTTGATCAATTTTATCCTCTGCGCCTCTCCTCCGCTTAAAGTGGGGCTTGGCTGACCGAAGGTCAAGTAATCAAGTCCTATACGGACAAGTAATTCAAGTACCCTCTTAATGGAGGGTATATTGAAAAAAAATTCCAATCCTTCGCCAAAGGTCATCTCCAAAACATCTGAGATACTCTTCCCCTTGTATCGGATTGAAAGGGTCTCTTGGTTATACCTTTTTCCTTGGCAAGTCTCACATAAGATGTAAACATCCGGTAAAAACTCCATCTCCACCTTTATCCTTCCTTTACCTTGGCATGTCTCACATCTTCCGCCTTTAAGGTTAAAGGAAAATCGGCTTTGGGTATATCCCATCTTTCTTGATTCTGGCAATTGGCTGAAGAGACGCCTTATCTCATCAAAAACCCCCACATAAGTAGCAGGAGTGGAATTGGGGTTTTTCCCGATGGGGGAATGATCAACTTGCACTACTCTTTTTATCTTTTCCCATCCCTTTATATCCTCGAAGCCATCTCTTAAATAGTGATTCCCACTTAGGAAGTTTTTAAGTCCTCGATAAAGGACCTCTATAACTAAGCTAGATTTTCCCGATCCCGAAACCCCCGTGACGCAAATTAAGGTCCCAAGTGGAATCTTCACGTTTATGTTTTTCAAATTGAACTTTTTGGCCCCAATTATCTCAACCCAGTCCTTAGGTTTTCGTAAACGAGAGGTTATTTCTCTTCCTCTTTCTTTTAACCATCTACCGGTAATTGAAAGAGGAGAAACCATAATGTCTTCCAGTTTCCCCTCCGCAACTACCTCCCCCCCTTTGGGACCTGCCCCTGGTCCAAGATCTATTATCCAATCGGCACTTTTAATAGTTTCTGGATCGTGTTCTACTACAATCACCGTATTTCCCCGCTCTTTGAGCTTCCTCAAAGCTTTGAGAAGCAGTTCGTTATCCCTTGGGTGGAGCCCTATGGTGGGTTCATCAAGGATATAACATACCCCGCTCAAATTGGAACCAAGCTGAGCCGCCAATCTAACCCTCTGAGCCTCTCCGCCTGAAAGGGTATTACCACTGCGGTTAAGTTGAAGGTAAGTGAGACCCACTTCCTTTAAAAATAAAAGTCTTTGCGTTATTTCTTTTATTATGGGATCTGCAATGGCCCTTTCTTCCTCGGAAAACTTCCAGCTTTTAATCACTTGAAACGCCTCCTCTACACTCAAATTGGCAAAGTCCGCGATGCTCCACCCTTTTAGTTTTACCCAAAGCGCCTCTTCTTTAAGCCTTTTTCCTTGGCAGGAACTACAGACTTTAAACCCCCTAAACTCATTCAAAAAATCTCCCAATTCATCTTCTAAGTAAAAATAAAGCTCCCTCAAAATGGGGATGACCCCCTTAAAACCTTTTCCTCCGTAAAATAAATGCTGTTTTTTCTCATTTTCTAAAACCGAAAGAGGAGTATTTAAATCAAGGCCGAGTTTCTCTGTGAGCTCTGAAAACAGGCGTTCCTTTTCCCTTTTGAGTCTCAGGTCATTAAAAGGCAATAAGGCTTCTTTTAACGGAAGATCCTCATTTGGAGCAATTAATTCGGGCAAAAAATCATCAAATCCCCCTAGCCCTTCACATTGGGGACAAGCACCCTTTTTACTGTTGAAGGAAAAGAGCCTCGGATCAAGCGGTTCAAATCCCCGATGACAATTGGGACAATATAACTTGGTGCTGAAAAAAGCGCTCTCACCTTTTTCATCATCCACAACCCTTACGCTTCCCCCTCCAAGCTGAAGCCCTTTTTTTATTATCTCCTTCAAGAAAGGATTTACCTCCCAACTTCCTAAGGAAGCTTCAATCCAGTGTTCCTTAAAACGTTCAAGTTGAGGTAAGGGATCCAGAGGCAAGATTTTTCCGTCTATTAAGACCTCCTCTATTCCTTGCTTCTTAAGTCTTTCCAAAAGTTCCCGGTGATGTCCTTTACGTCCCAGAACAAGGGGTGAAAAAAGCTTTACCCACCTTCCCCAAAAACGCCCGAGTATCTCGGAGAGGATACTCTCAGGGGTATACTGTCTTATCGGATCGCCGCAGCTTGGACAGTATTGAAGCCCCAGTTTTGACCAAAGAAGCCTCAAATAGTGATAAATCTCCGTAATGGTTCCAACTGTAGAACGCCTGCTTCCCTGGCTTGTCCTTTGTTCGATGGCAACCGAAGGAGGTATTCCCTCAACGTAATCTACATTGGGACGTTCCCGGATCTTAAGGTATTGCCTTATATAAGCGGGAAGACATTCGAGATATCTTCTTTGTCCTTCGGTAAAAAGTATGTCAAAGGCCAAAGTGGATTTCCCCGATCCCGAAATGCCCGTAATGACTACGAATTTTTCGCGAGGTATTTTTAGGCTTATGTTCTTTAAATTATGTTCATTCGCCCCCTTGATGATTATATGAGGAACTGAAGGTTTCACTTTAAAGCTTTCTTCATCTTTAGGGAGAAAAACCTGTTTCCATCCTTTTAAATATTCCCTTAAAACCTTACCCGTATGGGTCTCCAATTTAGCAACCTCTTCAGGCCTTCCACTTCCAACAACCCATCCCCCTTCTTCTCCTCCTTCAGGTCCAAGATCTATAATCCAATCGCAAACCTTTATCACTTCCGGGTTATGTTCCACAATTAAAACCGTATGCCCCTTTTCAACTAAATCCTGAAAAACCTCAAGGATCATCTTAACATCATAAGGATGAAGCCCCACTGTGGGTTCATCGAAGATATAAAGGTTATGTCCCCTCCCCTTCTCCTTTATACAAGCAGCAAGCTTCAACCTCTGAGCTTCTCCACCAGAAAGAGTCGATAAGGGCTGACCAAGCCGAAGATATCCGAGACCTACTTTTCTTAAAATTTCAAGTTCTTCTTTAATTTTCCAATCTTCAAAAAACGAAATGGCCTCTTCTACGGTCATTTCCAAAATTTCCGCAATGTTTTTTCCTCGATAAGTGACTTCCAAAATATCGCTTCGGAACCTTTTGCCGTCACAGACGGGGCATTTGATATAAACGTCTGAAAGAAACTGCATCTCGATCTTTTGAAAACCCTCACCTTTACATTCTGGGCATTGGCCCTCCGAGGAGTTGTAAGAAAAATGAGCGGGAGTATATCCCCTTTGCTTTGATAAAATCTGGGAAGCAAAAAGTTTCCTTATGGGTTCGTATATTTTAAGAAAGGTCAGAGGAGTGGCCCTTGGAGTACTGGAGGGTAGGGTTTGGTCTACTAAAATTACCTCTTCTATTTGCTCTATTCCCTCTATAGAATCAAAACGCCCTGGCTTTTCCTCGGGTTCTCCTTTGAGCCACTTTATCCCCTTGTAAAGCACATCTATCACCAAGGTAGATTTTCCCGAACCTGAAACGCCGGTTACACCCACAATAACTCCAAGGGGTATTTTTACATCTATTGCCTTGAGGTTATGTTCCTTTGCGCCTTTTATCCAAATCAAACCCTTAGGGGATCTTCTTTTTTCGGGCAAGGGGATGTGGATCTCCCCTTTGAGATATTTCCCTGTTAAAGATTCCTCCTTTTCAAGGAGGCCTTCTGGAGGCCCCGCATAGATAAGGTGCCCTCCCCTTTCACCTGCCCCAGGACCAAGATCTATTATCCAATCAGCTCCTCGGATGATCTCAGGGTCATGTTCCACCACTACAACCGTATTTCCCTGATCCCGAAGGGAATAAAGGAGATTCAACAATTTCCGGCTATCCCTCGGATGAAGACCTCTGGTTGGCTCATCAAGCACATAGAGGGTGTTGACCAGTGATGAACCTAAGGCCTTGGTTAAGCTTATCCTTTGAACCTCTCCGCCTGAAAGGGTTCTCGATTGACGATCTAACGTCAAGTAAGGGAGCCCAACGTCAACGAGATATTTGAGCCTTTTTTTGATCTCCTCAACCAAAAGGAAAGAAGCCTCATCGAGTTCCCTTTTCCCCAGGTTTTCAAAGAAACTCAAAGCCTCTTCAACCCTCATGCTGTAGATCTGGGCTATGTTTTTACCATCAAGGCGCCAAAGAAGACTTTCGCGCTTAAACCTGGTTCCTCCGCAAGAAGGACAAGGGACATAGGCCCTGTATCTGGAAAGGAATACCCTCACATGCACCTTATACCTTTTTGTCTCAAGCCACTCGAAAAAGCCCCTGATCCCGTAATAGGTCGAATCTCCTTCCATTATGAGCCTTTTTTGTTCTTCTGAAAGCTCCTTCCAAGGCTTATCGATAGGGATCCCTCTTCTTTTGCAAAAGTTCAAAAGATCATAAAACTCTTCGCTCCCCGGACTAAAGGGCTTAACTGCTCCTTCTTTTATGGATTTGTTGGGATTGGGAATTACCAAGTCCAAGTCGATATCTATAATCCTTCCAAACCCCCGGCATGTATCACAGGCCCCGAGTGGCGAGTTGAAGCTGAAATTGTTAGGTACACTTTCTCGATACTTTATCCCGCAGTAAGGACATTCGAATTCACTTGAGAAGCGAAACTCATACTCTCCGATGTGAACCCCAAACCTACCCCTTCCCCACCTTTGGGCCATCTCCAGTGAATCGATAAGCCTTTCTTCATCGGCCTCCCGTGAATTCATTCTGTCAACTATTACTTCAATGGAACCTTTTGAAATCTCCTTTAAAGAAATGACCTCCCCTTTATGATAAGCTCGGTAAAAACCTTGTCTCAAAAGCTCTTCAATCTCACCCTCAAATGGGAAGGTCACAATAAGCTCAGGGCCTTGATCAATAAAATCTTTAATTACCTTAAAAGCATCTCTTGGACTTGTCCTTTTTACGGGTCTATCGCATCTTTCACAATGTAAAACCGCAAGCCTTGCGAAAAGAAGCTTCAAATGATCGGCTATTTCGGTCATAGTAGCCACAGTTGAACGAGAGGTCTTAGGAGGATCACTCTGCTGTATGGCAATTGCCGGTGGTATATTCTCGATACGTTCAACTTGTGGTGGGTCCACTCGTTCCATAAATTGTCGGGCATAAGTGGAAAAAGTCTCCACATACCTTCTCTGACCTTCAGCATAAAGCGTATCAAAGGCCAAAGAGGACTTCCCTGCTCCCGAGACCCCAGTTATTACTATGAGTTTTTTTAAAGGTACCTCTAAGTCAAACCCCTTAAGGTTATTCTGCCTGACGTTTATCAACTTTATGCTTCCCATACTTGACTCACCAACTAAAATTCCTTAAACTTTTTAAAACTAGTCCCCATCGTCTAGCCAGGCCTAGGATACCGGCCTTTCACGCCGGCGGCGGGGGTTCAAATCCCCCTGGGGACGCCATCTATTTTATTGTAAAGCTCTTATCACCTCTTTGGCTATCGTTTCCATGTTTAAAAGGTAAGCCTCAGAGAGGGGATCTATTATCCTTATTTCCGCCTTTATCTCTTTGGCTATTCTTTCGGCCTTCTTTCTATTTTCAAAAGGAGATAAAAAAATCACCTTCACCTTTTCCCTCTTTGCCTCTTCGATCTTTCTCATCAACGTCTTAGGGCCTGGCTCTTTATGTCCCTCTTCTACAGCTATTTGTTTAAAACCATAATCGCGGGCAAAGTATCCCAAACTTGGGTGATAACACATGAAGGCCTTTCCTCGATATGGCTTTGTCCATTCCGTTATTGATTGATCCAGCTCCTTTAACTTTTTTCGGTAAATCTTATAGTTCTCCTCTATTTTTTCAGAGAAAGAAGGCAGATGCCATTTAAGGGTCTCCTTGATAACCAAAAGGCTTTTTTCCGCATTTTTCAAAGAAAGCCACACATGAGGATCTCCCTCTAAAAGTTCAACTCCTTTTGAACAGTTAACCATTTCAAGCTGAGGGTTTATCTTTTTTATCTTATTCAACCACACGACTTCAAACTCGAGCCCTGACCCTAAATAAAAGTAAACCTTCGCCCCTTTTACCTCTTGAAGCTCTCGAGGAGTGACCTCATAAGTATGAGGATCCATCCCCTGAGGGATCAGAACCTGAACCTTCACCCACGATCCTCCAATTGATTCAACCCACTCTTTTTGAGGTGGAATGCTCACTAAAACCTTAAGGTCTTGAGATAAACCTTGAAAGTAAAGAAGGAAAAGAAGAAGAAAAACCAAAACCTTCTTCATCATTTTTAATCTGAACATTTCCAACACTCAAGAGAACCACAATAATCTCGTTCGCACTTTTTCCCGGGTCCAGTACATTCTCTTTCACAATCTCCCTTACCGGAATACATTCCGCAAGACGCACAAGTTAAGGGCGGCGGAGTTATAGCAGTTGTTGGGTTTACTGTTAAAACCAGGGTTTTTTGAGCGACATTATCATTTGAACCAGCCGGGTCGTTATTATCCCTTACAAAAAATGTAAGCCGATAGGTTCCTGCTGTGTTATTAGCCGGACTACCCGAAATAACGAAGTTATCAGCTTGCCCCCAAAAACCTTCTGATAAATTTAAACAATCCGTCGATGAAGTAGGAGGATTAGCAATAAGCCCGCTTGGCAGATTACCTTCTCTACACCACTTGTATTTTCCACCACTTGAAAAAGGCACTCCTCCTTCAGCAAAAACCGTAGCATTATAAGAATTCCCTTCAAAACCATAAGGAAGTTCATTATTGAGAATTCGAATTTGCATCAAACAACCAATTTTTACTCTCAACTCATCTAAAGTTATCCACTTTATTATGTCGTCAAATTCCTCAATCCTATTTGGATCTGTTAACCCTCCATAAGTTCCTGAATAAGAATCAACATTTAAACCAGCTATATATACCCACACCTCATTAGTCCCGTTTGCTATCTGCAAGTTATAATTTGGACCTTTACTTGCCACAATAAAAGCAACATTTGAAATAATTTGATAATTTGTGCAAGCCGAATCTTGGCATATTTTTACAATTAAGCTTGTAGTTTTCCTATTACAGATGTTTCCACTATAAGGATTGCAATATTCTTCGTATAACTCTGGTGCAACTCTTAAAAATAAAGGTGAACCCCACGAATCAGTGGTACTTCTCACATTAGCTTGAGTCAGGTTATCAGTTAAACATTTGTTTCCTGCTGCATAACTTATTAAAGAGGAAACAGCAGCATCAACGATTTCTTTGCTTTCAACGATCTTTGCTCTTTTTGTCAATGGTCCTATAAGCCCTGCCCCAAGCCCAATAAGCAGCCCAATTATTATAAGAACAATTGCAAGCTCTATAAGAGTAAAACCTCTTTGCTGTTCCATTAGAGGAAATTCAAATATTATTATCTTCCTTTAAACTAACAAATGTGAATGTTTTTAAATAAAGACTTAAATTCAACTTTTCTTATTCATAAATTTATCCAAATCTCTAAATATCCTGAAGACGGATAATCACTACCATTACAAGCGGTTCCTCCATATCTTGCTATTGAACCAGTTGTACATTTACCATCATCCATCGCTCTATCAATAGCAGCTGCTGCTTGTGCTTCAATATTTCTAAGTGTAATCCATAATCCTGATCTTGATTGCCCACCGACGGTATATGTACCAGTAAACATATCAATTGGGCCACCAAAAACATGTTTAGGTAAAAGATTTGCTGGATTAGTTTCGGCAGGATCACCACTTATTATGTTAGCATACCTCAAATGGCGCCATAAATAACAGGATTCTTCTCCTCCACCTGAAGCATCACAATAACCTCCTTCGACCAATCCATTACCATTTCCATTAGGTGCGCCCGTAAATTTGTTAGCTGCAGTGGGATCGTCACCTGGATAATAACCATACTTGTCATAATAAGTGTAAAATGCCGCAGTAAATTCTTTTATTTGGCTTTGCACCCTTTTTACTTTCGCGTTATAAATCAACTCCTGCCCCTTTAACACCGCCCCCAAAATAATCCCAATAATAACCAACACAATGGCAAGCTCAACAAGGGTAAAACCTTTCTTGCTTGTTACTCCCTTCATCCCCTACCCTCCTTTTTAATTTAAATTTTTCACTTTACAGAAATATAT
Source organism: uncultured Thermodesulfobacteriota bacterium (assembly GCA_964480925.1). GTDB lineage: Bacteria > Desulfobacterota > B13-G15 > B13-G15 > B13-G15 > B73-G16. Next base: position 2,702 of record CAYZRR010000041.1, on the reverse strand, counting down.
TTTTAAACACTTTCTTTAATTTTTGTCAATTCTTTAAAAACTCATTTCACATCGGTCTACGATGTTCTCCCTTATTTACCGCCTCCTTCAGCCTTCTGCCGCTACTTTTTATCCATAAGGTTTATTAAATCTTGGGACAGATTATGCTTTGGCCATTAATAATGACGTTTATCACTTCAACTTCGTAAACTTTTTTAATTAAATCCTCATTTAATACTTCTTTTGGGGACCCCTCTGCTACTTTATTTCCCGAATTGATCACTATTAGCTTATCTGAAAAAAGGCTTGCAAGATTTGGGTCATGTAAAGTCATAACAACTGTTAACCCTTTTAAAGTAGCGATTTCTCTTATCTTCTTCAAAACATTTATTTGATTTTTAAAATCAAGGTGGCTTGTTGGCTCGTCAAGAAGCATAACCGGAGCCTCTTGAGCAATTGATCTGGCAATAAGAGCGAGCTGTCTTTCACCGCCGCTTATCTTTGTGTAAGGGAGGTTTCTTAAATGTTCGATTCCCACCATCTTTAATGCGGCTTCGGCTTTTTCATAATCTTTTTTCCCCGGCAATGAGAAAATTCCCACAAAGCTTGCCCTTCCCATAAGGACCACCTCAAAAACCGAGTAAGGGAAGGCAGGTTCATGATCCTGTAAAACGACCGAAAAGAACCTCGCCCTTTTCCTCAAAGAAAGTCCTTCAACGGAAATGCCGTTTACCTTAATTTCTCCCCTGTAAGGCTTCCATAAGCCCAAGATGCATTTGAAAAGCGTAGTCTTTCCCGAACCATTAGGGCCTAAAATGGCCGTTATAGATCCCTTTTCGGCAGTAAAACTTATCCCCTTTAAAATGTCCCTTTCCCCGAGCTTGTGTCTAAAGTAAATCTCCTTTACCTCAAGCATCACTTACCCCAAGCCTCTTTACCGCCTTGTCTCATCAAATAGATGAAAAATGGTGCACCCGTCAGGGCAGTTATGATCCCAACGGGAATGTCAAAACTCGTAATGGTACGCGATAAAGTATCCGCCATGATCATAAAAGAAGCCCCTCCCGCAAAGCTCAAGGGAACAAGGACCCTGTGATCAGGCCCTACAAGCATCCTAACAAGATGGGGAACCATCAAACCCACCCATCCAATTATCCCACAAAGAGAAGTAGCTATGGATACCGAAAACGTTGAAAAACCGATAAATAAAAGTCTATCCCTTGAAACATTTATCCCAAGGGCCTTCGCCTCCTCTTCCCCAAGGCTCATCACATTTAGCCTCCAACGCATAAGAAAAATTGGAAGTAATCCAAAAATGACCCCTAAAAGGGAAATCTTTACCCCTTTCCAATCGGCAAGAGAAAAACTTCCCATAAGCCAATAAACGATGCTTTGAAGTTTATGAGGATCCACCAAAAACTTAACAATAGAAACCAATGCCGTAAAAAAGGCCGAAACAATGACCCCCGAAAGGATAAGAGGAAGCCTACTCACCTCACCTTGGGTTAGGGCGACACTGTAAGCAATTACTACTGCTATTATCCCAAAAATAAAAGCCATAAATTGAACAGGAAGATAACTTAAAAAACCAAGGGTTATAGCACACCCAAAGGCAGCTCCAGCGGAAATCCCAAGGATAAAAGGATCGACAAGCGGGTTTCTAAATATCCCTTGAAGAGTAACACCCGAACCAGAAAGACAAGCTCCCACAATTCCAGCCAATAAAACCCTTGGAAGCCTTATATCAACTATAATGGCTTTCTCCGGAATATCACCAATGTTAAAGATATGAAACATCTCATTAAACAAAATCTTTAAAACCATTAAAGGCGTAACTCCATAGGCACCAAGAAAAAGCGAAATCCATCCGATAAAAATCGGAGAGATTAGAATCGTTAAAATCTTAATACTTCTCATATGGCTTTAGTTGAAAATAAGAAATCCCAAAAACCTTCCTATAAAAATTATCTGCTACTTTTTCAAAGTTTACATCCTTAAACTGCTCCGGGTAAAGCTTAATCGCCATATAAAGCATGTCTATCACATGACGAGGAGAAAAAGTCGTCAAAGCTTCAAGTTTGTAGACCTGTTTTTCTTTCACCGCTTTAATGTAATTCCATTGAGGATTATCTATCAAATCCGAGGGATTAAAAGGAGCTCGACCCCATATAAATATCAGATCGGGGTTTAATTTTATCAAAAATTCTAAAGAAACCTTTGCTACACTTAATTGAGGAAAAAGGGAAGCGGCTGGATTTATCGCCCCTATTTTAAAAAGGGTATCATTCACGATTCCCTCTCCTCCAGCAACGGCAGTCGGATCGCTGTGAAGCCAAATGGCTTTTTTTCTTTGTGAAAAGGGGATTTTATGAATTTTACCCTCAATTAACTTCATCACCCTTCCCATTTCCTTTATAAACTCTTCAGCCTTTCTCTCCTTTCCGAAAACCACACCATGCCATCTGATAACTTCCACGAGATCTTTTAAACTCTCAGGATAAATGGCAAAGGCATTTATACCCTTAGATTCCAAAAAGCTGAGCTCTTCCTTTGGCACTCTAAAAGTAACAATCAAATCCGTTTCTAATTTTTTCAAAAGCTCCACATTTACTCCTGGTCCTCCCACGCCAGGAGAAGGTATGTTATTTAAATCTGGAATTGTAGTTCTCATAATAGGATCATCATAAGCCCAACTTCCAATGGCCACTATCTGATTCCTTATT
>CAYZRR010000040.1:0-12516 GCA_964480925.1 uncultured Thermodesulfobacteriota bacterium | reverse complement strand
AGATGGAAAGAAGATTGTGGTTGTTCCTGCAATCTGAACCCCCAATGGAACCAAAAGTGGAGAAAACCCTTAAGGGAGGCCTTGGATTGGTTGAGGGAGACCTTAAGGGTGAGCCTCAAAAGTGAGGCCACTCAAGTTTTCCTCGATTTCCAGAGGGCTAAAGAGGACTATATACAACTGATCCTCGATCCTGAGAAGAAGAATCAATTTCTCAAAGAGCACTTGAGATCTAGTTCTCCTCAGAAGGCGTTGGCCCTTCTTGAGATAGAGAGGGAAAGCCTTTTGATGTTTACTAGTTGTGCCTGGTTTTTTGATGACCCTTCGGGGATCGAAACGCTTCTGGTGTTAAAACACGCCTCAAGGGCTATTGATCTTGGGAGAAGGTTTTTGGGGGTTGATCTTGAGAGGGAGTTTTTGGAGAGGCTTCGGGAGGTAAAAAGCAATATCCCCGAAAAGGGGGATGGAGAAAAGCTTTATCTTAAAGAGGTCTTACCTCATAAGGTAGATTTAAAGAGGGGGGCTTTTCATTTGATCTTTAGATCTTTTATGGGAAAAGATGATGAGAACTTCGGGGCCTTAAGGGTTAAGGATAAAAAAGAAGAGGGGTTCAGATGGGGCAAGGCGACCCTTAAAATTGGTCAAGTGGGAATAGAAGACGAAAGGACTTCCGAAAGGGGGGATTTTTCGTTTTCGCTTTTGGTTTTCGGTGATCATAACCTGGTCTGTGGGATAGGAGAGACTAATGGAAAGGAAAAAATAAAAGAGGCTTTCCAAAAGGGAGATCTTTCCGGAAGCGCCCTTTTAATAAAAGAAAGTTCGAAGGAGGTCTTTACGTTATCGGCATTACTTCCCGAATTCCAAGAGGAAGCCGTTGAGTTTTTATTGGAGGAGACCTTTCAAGAAATAGGGGAAGTCCTTGAAGGGTATTATGAGAGGCTTCTGCCACTTATGGGGTTTGTGAAGAAAACAGACTCTGAACCCCCTTATGCCCTTTTGAAGCTTGCGGAGTGCATTTTTTGGATGAAAACCAAAAAGGCTTTAGAAAAGCTTTCGCCTTCCCTTTTGAGGGAAGTCCTTCAGGAAGCCGATAAGCTCCACTTAAAGTTTGACCTTTCCAATTTTAGGGCGAAGGCCTTAAGGGTTTTGGATGAATGCCTTGAGGGCCTCTTGAAGGGTGAGTTTACGGATTTTGAAAGGCTCGAAAGGTTAATAGAACTTTCCGATCTTCTAAAGCTTCCTCTGGAGAAGGCTCAGGCTTACTTGTTTATGTTCTTAAAAAGACAAAAAGAAATCCAATCGGAAGCGCTTTTGCGTTTGGCGAAAAAGCTTTCGATAGAGGTGTAAATTGAGGGGATCAGGCATCTTACTTCCTATAAGCAGTCTCCCCTCCCCGTATGGAGTTGGGGATTTTGGAGTATGGGCTTATAGGTTTATCGATTTTTTAAAGCAATCAGGCCAGCGCTTTTGGCAGATCCTTCCCTTTGGTCCCACCGATCCCTTTCTCGATAATTCCCCTTACTCGAGCCCTTCGGCCTTTGCGGGTAATCCCCTTTTTATTTCGGTGGAGAATCTCGTTGAAGAGGGGCTTCTTGAAAAAAAGGACCTTCAAGAGGTGCCTTCTTTCAAAGAGGGGTTTTGCGATTATGAGAGGAGTTTAGATTTCAAAAAGGGGCTTTTGGAAAAAGCCTGGGCTTCTTTTAAAGGTGTTAAGGCTTCAAGGTGGGAAGTCTTTATTGAGGAAAACCGAAATTGGGTTGAGACTTGGTGTGCTTTTAAGGTCCTTAAAGAGTACTTTCAAGGAAAGCCCTGGTATATGTGGCCGAAGGAGTTTAAGGAGTTCGACTCAAGCCTTTTAGATCGAGTGAAGGAGGATTTTGAGGATTCCTTTTTTAAAGAGGTCTTCCTTCAATTTCTCTTCTTCTCTCAATGGAAAAAGCTCAAAGAATATGCGGAAGAAAAGGGGGTCCTCATAATAGGGGATATACCGATTTATGTGACCCATGACAGTTGTGACGTATGGGCTAATCGTCATCTATTTGAGCTTGATCGAGAAGGAATGCCCCTTTTTGTGGCGGGTGTTCCTCCCGATTATTTCAGTTCGGAAGGCCAAAGGTGGGGTAACCCCCTTTATCGATGGGACGTGTTAAAGGAGGAAGGTTATAGATGGTGGATAGAGAGGATTCGGCATAACCTCCGGAACTTTCATCTTCTGAGACTTGATCACTTCCGGGGTTTTGCCGGATACTGGGCCATTCCGTTTGACTCGGAAGATGCAAAAAATGGAGAATGGCGAAAGGGGCCTGGGCGGGACTTTTTTGAGGCCTTAAAAAAGAGATTTTACGTTTTGCCCTTTGTGGCCGAGGACCTTGGGATCATCACACCTGATGTTAGGGAGCTCATGACGGAGTTCGGTTTCCCGGGTATGAAGGTCTTACAATTTGCCTTTGGCGATGATTTTCCTAAAAGTCCCTATCTTCCTCATAACTTTACCCCCAATTGTTTTGCCTATACGGGCACCCATGATAACAATACGCTTCTCGGATGGTTCCAAGAGGAATTAAGTCCTGAAGGTAAAGAGAGGGTTTTTAAATACCTCGGGAAGAGGCCCGATCCTAAGGATTTGCCTTGGGAAATGATAAGGCTTCTCATGGCCTCAGTGGCCCAAGCGGTGATAGTGCCCATGCAAGATGTTTTAGGACTTCCTTCCTCGGCAAGGCTTAACATGCCATCGAGCTCGAGGGGCAATTGGCGTTGGCGCCTTAAACCTTCGGACTTAAGGCCTGACCTTATGGAAGTGCTTAAGGAGATGAGTTTTCTGTATGGCAGAGCTTCTTAAATTAAGTTGACCTCCGGCGGGGTTTTATTATAAAAAAGCAAGAGTCATTCAGATAAGGAGGGTAAATATGGGAGGAAGGGTTGCAATCATAGGGGTAGGGCAAAGCGCTTTTGTGAGGGCTTATCCGGGATCTTTGAGGGAACTTGCCTTTGAGGCTTTTCGCGAGGCGATAGAGGATGCCAAAATAAGCCCAAAGGACATAGAAGCCTCTCTCATCTGTTCGGCGCCAGAATACGATCGTCAGAGGTCACCGGCTGGGGTTATAGCCGAATACTTGGGGCTTATCCCGCAACCCACCTGTTATGTGGAGACCGTATGTTCTTCGTCAACAACTGGGGTGATTATGGCTTATTCGATGATAAAATCCGGGCTTTATAGGACGGTATGTGTTCTTGGCGTTCAGAAGATGTCCGAATTGAGTTCCATGGAAGTTCAAGAGAGGATGGGAAGAGGAGCCGATATCCAATGGGAGTCACCTTTTGGGACCATGATGCCCGCCTATTATGCCCTTTATGCTCGGGCCTATATGGACAAGTGGGGGTTGACCTCCGAGGACTTAGCCCATGTTAGGATAAAGTCTTCTATTTACGGACAAATAAACGATAAGGCCGTTTTCCGGAAAGCGGTGACCATGGATGATTTCCTAAATCCCGAAAGTAAATTCGCCGAACCCGTGGCTTCTCCTTTGAGGGTGGGAGACTGCTGTGCTAATGCGGATGGTTCCTCCTGTATAATCTTGGCTTCGGAAGAAGTGGCTAAGGCAGTTTGTGAAAAGCCCGTGTGGATATTGGGAGTCGGTTCCGCTGCTGAGGCGGTGACAATGACCGGAAGACCCGATCTTACGCAAGGCTTAAGAGTTGCCCGGATTGCTGCGGAAAAGGCCTATAGGATGGCGGGTATAACCCCGAAGGATGTGGATGTGGCTGAGGTTCACGATTGTTTCACCATAGCGGAGATCATGGCCTATGAGAATTTGGGTTTTGCTAAACCAGGGGAGGGGAAAGAACTTATAAGGGCTAAAGAGACCTATAAGGAGGGGTCAATCCCGGTTAACGTAGATGGAGGGCTTCTTTCCAAAGGGCATCCGATAGGGGCAACGGGTGGCTCTCAGGTCCGAACGATCGTGCTTCAATTGAGAGGTGAGGCTGGTCCTATGCAGGTAAAGGACCCCGAAATCGGTTTGGTCCATAACATAGGGGGCGTTGGCCTTTATGGAAATGTGATCATAATGGGGAGGTAAGGCCATGAAGGAAAAAAAGGAACAGGATACCCGTTTTGAGAAGTTTGGGGTTGTGAGTTTTACTGCTATAAGCAAAGTGAACGATTTTATCGATTACTTGGAAAAGGGCAAATTGGCGGGGACCCGTTGTAAGAAGTGCGGTAAGCTTTATTTCCCCCCTCGGGCGGACTGCTGCGAATGCTTATCGAGCGAGATGGAGTGGTTTGAAGTAGAGGGTAAGGGCAAGCTTTTAAGCTTTACGCGCTTGACTTATGCCCCAGTGGGGTTTGAGAAGGTCTTGCCTTACACCTTGGGGCTTTTGGATTTTGGGCAATATAAGGTTTTCGGTTGGATCTCCAAGGATATTCCTGAAGAAGAGCTTAAGGTGGGTATGGAGATGGTCCCTGAAGTGATAAAGCTTGAAGGGGATAGATTGCTTTATCACTTCGTCAAGGCCTCATAGTAAAGGCGATGATGGAAAAGGCGAGACCTTATTTTTCCCTCTTCCGTGAGCTTTTCGATCAACGGGAGGATCTCTTCTTCCTCAAAGCCAAGGCTTATCACGAGGTCTTCTAAGGTCAGGGGTCTTGTGTTGAGTATCCTAAGGATCCTCTCCTCAAGGTCTTCACGAGGGGAGGATCCTTTTTTTTGGTGAGAAGAGGAAATGAGGAAAGCCTTAGGTCCGAGTTCAGAGGCTATGGCTTTAAGCCTTTCTTCTGGCACCGGATAGGCGTAATCTTCAGCTCCAGGCCTTGAGACGGTGTGAACGTGAACCAAATCGGGGTCTATTTGGTAAATAACTTCTTTCAACAACGCTATGTCAGGCGGATTATCGTTTATACCTCGACAAAGGAGTACCTCAAGCCATATCTTTCCCTTAAAGACCTTCCGAAAGTCCTTAAGGCCTTGGATAATGTCTTCGAGCTTCAGCTCCGGGTGGGGTCTATTGAGGGTCTCAAAAACACTGGGGTTTGCCGTATCAAGGGAGGGTAAGATCACATCCGCAAGAAGAAGCGCCTCTTTTACCTCATCCATAAACAAAAGGGAGCTATTGGTTATGACCGCCAATGGATAAGGGCTCATTTCCCTTAATTCCTTAAGAAGATCACCTATTCTTGAATGTAAGGTGGGTTCACCCGAACCGGAAACGCTCAGAAAATCAAGCCCTTTCGGGGGATTCTTCAAAGCTTCCTTTACTTCCTGAAGGATTACTTCTAAAGGAACGTATTCCTCCCTTTTTATGGTCTTATTTGTGGTCCTTCCCACTTGGCAGTAGATACAGTCGAAACTGCAGGTCTTTTTAGGGACAAGATCGATTCCTAAACTTATGCCGAGCCTTCGAGACATGACTGGACCATAAACGTATTTCATTCACTCTCCCTCACCCTTTATCTTTCGCCAAAAACTTCCTTATATAAGAACTCTCGAACTTCCTTTCTCTTTCTCGGTTCGGGGATTTCCTCAGGTAGGCCTAAAGGAATAATCACCACCACCTCCCTGTCCTCGGGAACTTTTAGGATCTCCTTTACCTTTTTCGCATCAAAGGCTCCTACAATAACCGTCCCCAACCCCTTTTCCCAAGCCGCAAGACAAAAATTTTGAACCGCAAGCCCCACGTCAAACATAAGCCAATCGCCTTTGTCAGTAGCGGGTTTCCCTTGAAAATATCCGGCCTTCCCCTTTTGTCCCAAAAACACCAGGACCCAGGGGGCCTTTTTGGTGGCTTCATAAGCCGGATTGTTAGGATGGGAACTCAAAAGAGTTTGGGCCAAACTCTCTTTTGTTTCGGGATTACCTACAAGTATCACCTCCCAACATTGAGTGTTAGCCCATGAGGGCGCCCATTTTACGGCCTCAAGTAGCTCCAGGACCGTTTCTTCCGGGATGGGATCGCTTTTCATCTTCCTTATGGATCTTCTCCCCCTTATGGCCTCCCAAACTTCCATCCTATCCTCCTTTTAAAAGAATTCTGGCCTTGAGGGTTAAAGGATATCCGGGTTCTTGATCGAGCATTCGGAAGGATCTATTCGCCAACCGTTTTAAGGAAGTGCGGAAGGTTTTGCCTCCCTCGAAGTATAAGAGCCCTCCTTCTTCTTTCGAGGCCAAAAGCAACTCGGGCTCAAAGGGAATAGCTCCAAGGAGCTTAAGCTTTAAGCCCCTTGGTCTGTGCCACGATTCCTTATTGAGGACTACCCCTATCGGTTTAATCCCGAATTGTCGGAAGAAGGCGTTAAGCCTTTTCACCTCAAAAACCGCTCCCCTGGAAGAGTCACTCACAAACAACACTTGAGCCTTTCCCTTGAGAAGTTCGCCCAATGTGAGATGCTCCTCTCCTATTCCAGGAGGCATATCGATTAACAGAAGATCAAGATCCCCCCATTGGACTTTATTCACAAAATGCTGTAAAACCCGGTGCCTTATGGGCCCTCTCCAGCTCACCGGAGTCCATCGTCGTTCCAAAAAGAGACCGAGCGACAAGACCTTTAAACCTTGTACTTCCAAAGGTTCAATGTCTTCCTTCAAGGTCTCAACGCCCAAAGGAGGGATACCCAAATAAAGGGGAATATCGGGTGAGGAAAGATTTGCATCTAAAATCCCAACCCTTTTCCCTTTCTCTAACCATCTCAGGGCTAAAAGAAGACTCAAGCTAGTTTTACCTATTCCTCCTTTACCTGCGACCAAAAGGTAATTTTTTATCTCCAACTTTGTTCCTCCTAAAAATTTTCCCCTTGAATCTAAAGTTCGGCCTCTTCCACCTCCTTTCGTCTCTCCTGTTGATAAGCTTTTACTTTCTCCCTTACCTGAGGATCGCAAAGCCCAATGATCTTCGCTGCTGCTAAAGCTGCTTCTTCGGGTTCAAGGATCACCAAGGGGGCTACTCCTGAAGGCATCCTTAAGCTTGAAAAAATATCAGCCCCACCAAACTTATCACTTGGGACCGGACAAGCGATGACGGGTTTATAAGTTTGAGCATCCACAAGCCCACTTAAGGCATTGCTTCTTCCGGCAACAGTTATGAAAAGCTCTACTTCTTCTTCGAGTTCCCTTACAAGTTGTAAGACTTTTTCTGGGGTCTTATGAGCCGAAGCAACCTTCATGATTACTTCAAGGCCGAAAAGCTCAAGGGTTTTTTTTATCCTTTCGGAATGCGAAAGATCTGATTTCGAACCCATAAAAATGGCGACCTTTTTCATATTCCCAACCTCCTGTCTATCGCATCCTTAATCCTCATGGAAGCTGCCTCATCGCCAAAAGTCCCAATCCTTATCTTGATAAGGGTGACCCTTTCTTCTAACTGTTTGGCCTTGATGCTTACAGGAGTTCCGGTTGCCGTTTTACCTTTAAGTGATCCCGAAAAGGTGTCTCGAGCTCTTTCGGTCACGGAGATCCCCATATCTTTTACGGCCTCTTCTGTGGCGTACCAGACTTTTTCCAAGGGATAAGGATATTGAACTCGGAGTTCCCCACTTATGTATTTGTAAGTGACAACTCCTGCTGCCGCTCCCGCTCCTGCGGCTACAAGATAAGCACATCCGTAACAGCATAAAAGGGGCAAAAGCAAAATCAAAGCTAACTTTTTCATAAAATACCTCCTTCCCCTATTTTAAGGATACCTTAACATCCATACCCCTTATCTTTCAATACAAAAATCAATAAGCCATGATGATCACATCATAACCCAAAAGTCTCAATTTTTCGGCAAATGCACGAGCTTCTCCTTCTTTAAGAAAATTCCCTATTCTAACTCGCCAATAAGTTCCGTTTTCCGTCTTAAAGGGGACTATGTAAGGGGCAAAGCCTTGGGCTCTCAATCTATCATAAAGGAGCTTGGCCTTTTTCTCTTCGGAAAATGCCCCTACTTGAAGGGTATAACCGAAGACCAAAGGTCCTTCAGGAAAACTTATCACTTCTACCTTTACCCAGGCTACTCCTTCCTCCACCATCCCCAGGGCCTTTGCCGCAGCATAAGACAAATCGATGATCCTTCCCTCCACCAGAGGCCCTCGATCCTTTATCTTCACCAGGACCGATCGGCCGTTTCCCAAATGGGTGACCATCACTAAGGTCCCAAGGGGAAGAAAATTATGAGCGGCACTTAACTCGTTCATGTCAAAGATCTCACCGCTTGAGGTCGCCTTTCCATGAAAGGGTTCCCCATACCAAGAGGCTAAACCATACTGGACCTTCTGGATTTGAGGAGGCGGATATATGACCTTTGGGGCACAAGAAAAATAAAAGATAAAAACCAAAAAGAGTAAAAACTTAATAAACAGTCTCAACCTTTAAATCTCCCCTGTTTATGGTTTTGTCCTTTTGGAAAACTATTTCGGTTTTTTCAAATAAGGCTTTGAATCTTTTGAAAATCTCGCCTCTGTGGCCATAAATAAGTGATTCATCCTTGGGATTTATCCTCACCAAGGCCCTTTTGGGGTTATCCTGAAGGTTAAACTTTAACTTATCTAACAAAAGGGCAGATCTTACCAGTTCGCCAAAAGCCGGATGATAGGGTCCGGCTACAAGATTTCTTTCGAGTTCCTCTTCCCTTTGTAAGCCGATCCTTATTACTTGGATTTGAGCCCTTTCAAACTCGTAAAGGGCCTCTTTGGAAAGCTCCACAGCCTCCCAAAGCTCCAAAGGCTTATAGAGTCCCTCCCGATACCATTTTTCGAGTTCCGTACCCCTTAAAACAAGTGTTGGATAAATCCTCACAAAGGAAGGCCCCAATTGAATGACCCTTTTCACCGTCTCTTTGAAGGAAGAAACCGTTTCCCCCGGAAGTCCCACCATTATCTGGATCCCCAGCTCAAAACCCCACCCCTTAATGAGCTCAGAAGCCTTCATGACAGTTTCAACCCCATAGGGTCTTTTGCTTAACTTCAATACTTCCGCATCCATAGATTGGACTCCCAGTTCTATGGTCCTTACCTTTCCCCTTTTTAAGAGCTCGAGGATCCTTTCATCGATTAAATCCGGTCTTGTAGAAAGCCTGATGGAATGAACCAAACCCTTTTCAATAAATGGATGGACCGAAAAAAGGAGCCTTTCCTGTAAAAAGAAGGGCAACCCCGTAAAGCTTCCACCGAAAAAGGCCACTTGAACCTCTTTCTTTTCCTTAAGCCTCTCTTTGAGCCATAGGGCTATCTCTTCTTTTATCCTCTCTGGGGATGGAATTTGGGGGCTTTTTCCGACGGTTTTTTCCTGGTCACAATAAACACATCGTATCTTACAACCCAGATTAGGTATGAAGATGGGAATTACCCTTCTCATTTAGCTTGTTTAAAGCCTCCTTAGCTGCTTTTTGTTCAGCTTCTTTTTTCGTTTTTCCTTCGCCTTTCCCCCAAATATGCCCTTTTATAAGAACTATAGCCTCAAATGTCTTTTGGTGGTCAGGCCCCCTTTCGGATATGAGCTGATAAACGGGTGTCTCCTTAAAGATTGCTTGACTTAACTCCTGGAGTTGAGTCTTATAATCCGCATCTTCAAGGGAGGAGTCTTTTATAAAATCCTCAAAAAGCCTTCTTGTGATCCCCAAAGCTTCCTCTAAACCTCCATCAAGGTAAATGGCTCCGATTAAGGCCTCAAGGGCGCTGGCCAAAACCGAAGGCTTTCTTCTTCCTCCGTCAAGCTCTTCCCCTTTGCCCAATCTCAAAAACTCAAAAAGCCCAAGTTTATGCGAGATCTCAAACAGGGTCTCCTCTTTCACCAAATGGGCTCTTCTTTTAGAGAGTTCTCCCTCCTTGGCCGAAGGAAAGGCTTCAAAGAGCAGATGACTTATACAGACTCCAAGTACCGAATCCCCCAAAAATTCGAGCCTTTCGTTATGGGGGAAGCCGTAACTTGGGTGGGTGAGGGCCTCCCTTAATAGGGCTTTTTCCTTAAAACTATATCCAAGCCTTTTTTCCAGTTCCTTAAGCTTTTCGGCCATCCGAGGTTAAACTTATAAATTCCGTTACATTAAGTCAAACCAAAAACCTATCCCCTCACGCTTTACCCTTTCTCCTTTAAGTGTTATCTTCAAACAAAAGGGGGTTGTAAATGAAGAGGGGTGAGGTCCTTTTACCTCTTCATTGGGGTGAGGCTCCCAGGTGGCTTTTCGAGAGGATGGTCAGCTTAGGCAGGGGGATCCTTGAGGTCTTGGTGTTTGAATTTGGTCAAGAAGAGGTTTTGCGGAGGCTTTCGGATCCTTTCTGGTTTCAGGCCTTGGGGTGTCTCTTAGGGTTCGACTGGCATTCAAGCGGATTGACCACAACCGTATGTGGGGCTTTGAAAGAGGCCTTAAGAGGTCGAGAAAAAGACCTTGGGATTTTTGTAGCAGGTGGGAAAGGTAAAAGGGCCCTTGCTACTCCTGAGGAGATCTCCCGTTATGGGGAGAGTTTTGGGATGGAAGTCAGTGATTTTATAAGGATCAGCCGTCTTGTGGCCAAGATCGATAATGCGGCCCTTCAGGACGGGTATCACCTTTACCATCACACCTTCTTCTTCACCTCCCGAGGCCACTGGTGCGTGATCCAGCAGGGGATGAATCCCGATAATCGCTATGCTCGAAGGTACCATTGGTCTTCGGATGGGTTGGAGGATTTTTGTTCCGATCCCCATAAGGCCATATGCTGTGATCAGAGGACAAACGCCCTTAACTTGGTGGCTAAAGAAAGTGAAGGGGCAAGAAGGGCCATTGTTGAGATCTGTAATTCCCCTCCTTCTTCAATTATGAAGGAAGTAAGATCGCTTGAAACCTTAGTGCTTCCTGAAAGGCATTATGTCTCTGTGGAAGATCTTTCCGAGGAGAGGATGCAGAAGATCCTTCTTAAGACTTATGAAACTCAACCTCAAGGCTTTGAGGAAGTACTTCTGGTTGAAGGCCTTGGCCCTAAAGCCTTGAGGGCCTTAAGCCTTCTTTCCGAGCTCCTTTATGGAGAACCCCCATGTTTTAAGGATCCCGCTCGTTTTAGTTTCGCCCATGGTGGCAAAGATGGGAGGCCTTATCCTGTTAATCGAGTACTTTACGATATGACCATTGAGGTCTTAAAGGATTGTCTTTCCCGGGCCAAAGTAGGTGATACCGAGAAGCTTAAGGCTTTGAGGAGGCTTGATTCTTGGTATCTCAGATCGTAAGCGAACCCCTTTCTTGGAGAATGCGCCCTTTGAGTTTTGATGAGTTCGTGGGACAGGAGCATCTTTTAGGGGAAAAGGGACCTTTGAGAAGGATGATAGAATCTAAAAGGGTCATTTCGTTTTTGCTTTGGGGGCCTCCTGGATGTGGAAAGACCAGTTTAGGAGAGCTTTTCGCCAAAGCAATAGGGGCAAATTTCGTTTACGGAAGTGCGGTGCTTTGGGGGCTGAAAGAAGTAAGATCAGTAATAGCGGAGGCTCAAAAAAGGTTAAAATTGGGACAAAGGACCATACTTTTTCTTGACGAGATCCATCGGTTTAATCGGGCCCAGCAGGATGCCCTTCTTCCTTGGGTTGAAAAGGGCACCATTATTCTCATAGGCTCAACCGTTAATAATCCTTCCTTTGGGATTATCCCTGCGCTTTTATCGCGATTAAGGGTTTTTACCCTTAGGGCTTTAAGGGATGATGAAATCCTTCTGATTTTAAAAAAGGCGCTTTCCGATCCTGAGAGGGGGCTTGGAGCCTTTAAGATTGAACTTGAGGATGGAGTCTTGGAGCTTATCGCTTCCCTTTCTCAAGGTGATGCGCGTTGGGCTTTAAATACGCTGGAGATGGTCTTCATTTTGGCCGAGGAAAGAAATGGGAAAAAGCTTATAGAAAAAGAACTTGTTCTTCAATCAGTTCAAAAGCCCCTTCTTTACGATCGGGAAGGCGAGGAGCATTACAACCTGATTAGCGCTTATCAAAAGTCCATAAGGGGTAGTGACCCTGATGGGGCCATTTACTGGCTTGCAAGAATGCTCGAAGCTGGAGAAGACCCCCTTTATATAGCGAGAAGGATGATCGTATGTGCGGCTGAAGACATAGGCTTGGCTGATCCGATGGCGCTTCTTGTGGCCGTAAGCGCCTTTCAAGCCTTTCAAATCTTGGGACAGCCTGAAGGGGAGCTGGCCTTAGCTCAAGCGACCCTTTATCTGGCCACAGCCCCCAAGTCCAATTCGGCCATGGTGGCTCTTGAGAAGGCTCGAGAAGAGGTGAAGGAAAAGGGGGCTATTCCGGTGCCCCTTCATTTGAGAAATGCCCCTACGAAGTTACTAAGGGAATTGGGTTATGGCAAAGATTACCTTTACCCCCATGATTACGAAGAAGGGTTTGTGGAACAATCATATCTGCCCGAAGGCCTTAAAGGTGGGTATTATCGCCCTTTGGAAAGGGGCTATGAGAAGGAGATTTCCGAGAGGCTTTTAAAGTGGTGGAAGGACAGGTGGAAATGAGATATTTTCTCTGCGATTTCCATGTCCATAGCTCCTTTAGTAGGGCCACAAGCCCTGAGATGAACTTAGAAGGT
>CAYZRR010000039.1:0-46946 GCA_964480925.1 uncultured Thermodesulfobacteriota bacterium | reverse complement strand
TACGGAAAAGAAATTATTGGAACTTTCTTCGGAACTTTATCGTACGCGTATATTACAATCGACTCATTTAATTTATCAATTATATGAATTAAAAGAAGAAAATGAAATAATTGAAACTCTTTCAGAAGGATTAAAAAATATCTTCGACGTCAATTGTGAATTTTTGGCCTCCGAAAAAGTAGACCAATTTCAAATAAAATTAGAAAATAGGTCAACTTTCCTTTATTCAATCAAGAACGTGGGGATTTTAAAAATTAAATTTCTTTCACAACCCGAAGATAGGGATTATAAATTGGTAGAATTAATCTTGAACTTTACAAGCAATATGATAAAACAAATCCGTTTACAAAAAGAACTCGAAGAAATGGCTCTCACCGATGCACTTACTGGTCTTTATAACCGACATTTTCTCTTTTTATATCTGGAACAGGAAGTCAAAAGGGCCCAAAGATACGGTCGTCCTATTGGGTTCTTGATGGTAGATGTAGATAATATGAAGGTAATAAACGATGAAAAAGGGCATTTAATAGGAGATGAGGTTCTGAAAAAAACGGCGCAAATATTAAAAAATTCGATAAGGGAAAGCGACATCGTGGTAAGATATGGGGGTGATGAATTCCTCGTAGTTCTCCTTGAACCCAACGATAATGGAGGGCTTCAAACTGTGAAGGAAAGGATCCTCAAAAAAGTAGACGAATACGATTCCGAAAATCCACATGTCCCTATAAGCCTTTCCATAGGCTCCTCCTTATGGGATCCCAAAAAAGGAGAACCCTTAGAGAAGGCTTTAAACGAAGCTGATAGAAATATGTATCTTGAAAAATTGAGACATTATAAAAAATTGAGCAAAAACCATGTCAACCATAATGATAGTTGATGATGATGTGGCTAATCTTAAATTACTAACGGAAATGCTTCAGACAGCAGGATATGACGTACGTCCTTTCGATTCTCCATTAAAAGCTTTAAAGTCAGCTTTAAACGATCCTCCAGATATAATAATCTTGGACATTTTAATGCCAGAACTTAACGGTATTGAATTGTGTAGAATTTTAAAGCAAAACCCAAATTTATCGGAAACACCCATATTGTTTATAACGGCCATTGAAGATGTAAATAACAAAATTAAGGCATTTTCTGCAGGAGCTTCTGATTATATAACAAAACCATATCACATAAGAGAAGTTTTAGCAAGAGTTAAAACACATCTTGAACTTAGGGAAGCTAACTTACAACTTAAAAAGTATAATTTAGAATTATTAAAGCTTGTAGAGGAAAAAGCGAAGGAAATTTTCGAATCACAACTTTCAACAATTGTCGCTATATCTAAACTTGTAGAATATCGTAATGTAGAAACTGGACAACATATTGAAAGGGTGCAAACTTTTTGCAAATTATTAGCCAATTCTTTAAAAAATAACAGTTACTATAAATCGCTAATTGATGATGAATTTATAAACACTATATATTGGGCTTCTGCTTTACATGACATAGGGAAAATAGGGATTCCTGATGATATTCTCCTAAAACCCGGGGCCCTTACTCCAGCTGAAAAAGAGATAATGAAACAGCATACGCTTATCGGCGCCCGAGCACTGGAAGAAGTTCGGAAGAAATATCCTAAGAACAATTTTATAAATATGGGCATCGAGATCGCCAGATGGCATCATGAGAGATGGGATGGAAAAGGGTATCCCGATGGGCTAATCGGGGAAGAAATACCCCTATCTGCCCGAATAATGGCCTTGGTGGATATGTATGATGCTCTAAGGGCGAATCGACCCTATAAACCCCCTTTCGGCCATGAAGAAAGTGTGGAACTCATAAAAATGGAAGAAGGACATGCCCTTGACCCCATCATTGTGGAAAATTTTCTCTCAATAGAGGAAAAATTTTCCCAGGTGTGGGAAGAGTTTAATCACACGCATGCTTTCTTGACCACTTAAATACCCATTAAACGTAAGGCACAATAATTGCTTAAAAATTTGTAGAAGTGTTTTATTTAAGGAGGATTAATATGAGACGTTATGACCTTAGGTGTAATCTTAAGGTACCAGTAAGGGTGATTTACACTAATGAGGAAATGTCTCATTGTGATACATACACCAAAAACTTGAGTTTACATGGAGCTTTTCTTTCCTTAAAAAATTACTTATCAAAGGGATTCTGGACAAAATTAATTTTTAAGCTTCAAGACGAAAATATCGAAACCAAAGGAATTGTTTTAAGGAGTGAAGATGAAGGAGTGGCTGTACGCTTTAAATCTCCAGATTTAAAAGTAAAACAGGCTATTTTTGATACTATAAAAGAGCATCTACCTCAAAGTAACTGTCCATTCTGTGGAATGCTGAAAACTAGCAAAGATAATATTTGCTCTTCTTGCGGTTTTCCCCTTGATTTTTATTCTCCACTTTTCCTCGAAGAATTTGAAAAAAAGTTATTAAAAACAAAATTAGAGAGTATATATTCGTCTATAGATCAATTTGTCAAAAAATGCGATTTTGTGGATAATCATAAAAATCAAACGGTGCCAAATGAAATGATAATGTTAGATTTAGAGAACGATATCTATACTATCGCCAATTTGTGCCGTGAGATAGAAGAGTTGGGAATATGTGATAACGATTTCCTTTCAAAATTTAAAAGGGACATCTTTGAAAAAACGGATTCGGTTTTTTCCAAAAGCTATTTCATAAATTACGCAAGAAAATGGCCCAAGGGTTATCCAGGTGATTATAAGCTTTTGGAACTAATTTATAGAAACATGCCCCTTTCGTCAGGAATAGGAGAGATCCTTGACAAAATTTTCTTGCGTGCTAAGTTAGCAGAAGCAGTAAGAGGTAGGTTAAATACAATGATAACATTGCTAAAAAAAGAATTCACCGCGCGACATGACTTGAAGGTTTTAAATATTGGTTGTGGATCTTGTCGAGAGTTTATAGAACTTACCGAAGAAATAAAAGAATCAAAAGCACATATTACGTGTGTTGACCTTGATGATGAAGCTTTAGATTTTGCAGCAAGAAGAGCTTCTTTACTCGGTATCGATAACCAAGTTTCATTTAGAAAATATAACGCTATCAGAATGGTAAAAACAGAAAGAATTTTAAAAGAATTCGGAAAATACGATTTGATTTACAGCATCGGTCTGTTCGATTATCTTTCAGACGAAATTGTTATAAGTTTATTCGAATCATTGTATGAAATACTCAATAAACAAGGCAAATTAATTATTGCTTTTAAAGATGCGAACGCTTATGACCCCAGTGTGTACCATTGGATTGTTAATTGGAATGCATTTTTACAAAGGACCCCTTATGACATTTTTATGTTATTAGATAAAGCTGGAATTTCTAAATCACAAATAACTTTGATAAGAGAGCCATCGGGAATTATTACTTTTTACATGATTGAGAAGAATTGACAAAAGAAAAATACGTTCAGGAAGAGTTTTATAAGATTACTTACAGACGTGTAGAGTTTCTCCTTCTTTTCGGGGCCTTTCTGTTTTTACTCCTTTCTTTATTAGATTATCTTACTGTACCCGCTCGTTTTTATCTTTTTCTTTTGCTAAGAACGTTGATTTCTGCTTTTTTAATATTATGCTATTTTGTATTAAGTACATTACGTAACAAAAGACTGCCACTAAATATTTTTATTTTGGTTACAACATCGTTATGTGCTGTTGTTATAGAATTAATGATATTAAATCATGAAGGCCCCCATTCTCCTTACTATGCCGGTTTGATCTTGCTTTCCATTTTTTCCTTGGGAATGATCCCTTTACCGATAATTTGGGCCTCTTTTAATGCTATTGCCATATGTGCTATTTATATTATCCCTGCTTTGTTTTTCTTCACTAACAAAATTATTTTTATAGTCAATTTCTTTTTCTTAATCATTATCAATTTAACATTGTTAATTTGGAGATATCTTGATAATAAGCGTTTACAAAAGGAAATAACATTAACTCAAGAACTTGCGAAAGAGAAAGAGCTACTTTCCGAATATTCTTATAAATTGGAACAATTAGTTGAAGAAAGAAGCAAAGAACTTCATATGAGTGAAACTTTATTAAATACGCTCTTTGAAAATGCAAACGAAGGCATAATAATTACAAATCTCAAAGGAACTATTATTAAAGCCAATCCTTATGCCTCAAAGCTTCATGGATTTGAGGTATTAGAAGGTTTAAATATTCAAATGCTCGAAGTACCGAACAAATCAATGCCGTGGGAGAGAAAAATAAAAGAGCTTATGGAGAAACATACTTTATTATACGAAACAGAACATTACACTAAAGATGGTAATAGAATACCATTAGAAATAAGCTCATCTTTAATTGAGATAAATGATCAAAAATATATACAGCTATTTTGCCGAGATATATCCGAAAGAAAGAAAATGCAAGCTGAACTTATATATTCACAGAAAATGGAATCGATAGGTATAATGGCAGGAGGAATCGCCCATGATTTCAACAACATACTTTCTGCAATCTTAGGAAACGTAGAGTTATTAAGGATGCAGGAATCATTAACAGAATCGTTTTTGCAAAGGCTTAA
This sequence comes from uncultured Thermodesulfobacteriota bacterium, assembly GCA_964480925.1. Taxonomy (GTDB): domain Bacteria; phylum Desulfobacterota; class B13-G15; order B13-G15; family B13-G15; genus B73-G16. The sequence continues at coordinate 42,381 of CAYZRR010000039.1, read as the reverse complement.
CGATATAGAACAAGCAGCACGCTCGGCTTCCCAAATTGTATCTAAATTATTAGATTTTGCCCGGAAAAAACCGTTAGATATGGTAACAATAGATTTAAATATGGTGGTAAGCGAAAGTATGAAATTAATAAGTAATCTTAAACCACCAAACATTGAAATCAGTGTGAATTTATATGAAAAACCTTTAATGCTAAAAGCTGATCCAATAATGCTCGAACAGGCTATTGTAAACATTATACTTAATGCATTTGATGCTATGCCTCAAGGTGGGGCTCTAAGGATATCTACTACTATTGTAGAAAAGGGAGGAGAAAAAAAGGCAAAGTTATCCCTTTCTGACACAGGCGTAGGAATACCTCCTGAACATCTACCTTATATATTTGATCCGTTTTTCACCACAAAGAAAAAAGGCAAAGGCACAGGACTGGGACTGGCAGTGGTTTATGGAATAGTGAAAGAACATAAAGGAAACATCGAGGTGGAAAGTTATGTCTCCCAAGGAACCACTTTTCATATCTATTTGCCCCTTTTACAACAACAAGAAAAAAATACAACTTCAGTTCCCATGGGAACGCATACAATTTTAGTTATAGATGACGAAGAAAGGATAATTTCCTTTATAAAAGAGGTACTCGAAAAGGAAGGAATCAATGTCATCGGAACTACAAATCCAGAAGAAGGTTTAGAATTATTTAAAACTCTAAGAAGAAGTTTAAAAACCGTAATAGTAGATCTCGTAATGCCTAATATTGATGGGAAAACTTTAATAACATCTTTTAAGAAACTCTCCCCTACAGTCAAGATTATTTGTATTACTGGATATCCAAATTTAAGTGAAAATATTCCGTTTGATTTCTTATTAGTTAAACCTTTCGACCGTTTAAAATTATTAGAAACTATAAAAAAGATAATTTCGAATAATTAAGCCTTTTTGATTTTCCTTGGTGCAACAATCCACAAAAACACTATGGAAATCAAAGAAGAACCGATCACCAATAAGAAAGAAGGCTTATAAGTACCAAACTTGTCGAAAATGTAACCCGCTATCCACACCCCAATTATCGATAACAAATACATAGCGGACTCAAAAAAACCGTAAATAGCCCCGAATTGTTCACCTTTAAACAAATCGGCTGCCACAGCCATAAAAGAAGGAGCAGTGGCTCCCCATCCTATCCCAAAAAACAAAACAAAAAGGTATAAAGGGAGATCATTCTCAGGATATACAAAAATAAGCCATAAAGCGCTAAGTGCCAAACATATAGCCCCAATACTATATGACCACTCCCTTCCTATTCTATCCGAAAGCCATCCCCAAATGATCCTAAAGAGAGAAGAAATTATCCCCACTACCGCAAAAGCAACTGAAGCAATTTTGACATCTATACCTTTATCCACTAAAAATCGGACATTATGAACAAGTATGATCTGAATACCCATAAGAGCAAAAGAGGCGAAACACACAAGAAACCAGAATTTACGCGTTCTTAAAGCATCCCAAAAACGGTAATCATTCTTTCTTATATCATCAAGCGACAAAGAGCAGGATAATCCATCTACCTCAAGGCCCATCTCTTGAGGTTTAGAACGTAAAAAAAGGCCATTTGTGGGCAAAAGTACTCCCAACGTGATAATTCCTAAAATTATAAAAGCCTCACGCCACCCAAAAATTTGAATCATTCTCTCTGCAAAAAGTACTAACAGAAATGTACCAACTCCCATCCCCGAGGTAGCAATCCCTGAAGCAAACCCTCTTTTCCTTTCAAACCAGCGGGACAAGATGGCGGAATAAGTAACTATACTTATGAAACAAATGCCGGTACCGGCAATTATCCCATAATAGATATACAGTGTCCATAAATTTTTGATAAAAGCACATAAGATCAAACCAATCCCGCAAATAATAACTCCTAAAACTACAACCTTTCGAGGATCAAAACGATCAACGAGTGTACCGATAATAGGAACAAAAGCCATATACATCACAAAACTTATTGATTGAGCCACTGCTGCTTCTCCTCTTCCCCACGAAAAAACCTCTACCAAATGACTGTAGAAAACTGAAAAACTCGCCCTAATTCCCATCCAAAAAGCCATAGAAATAAAAGCTACAGCTACAATTATCCATCCGTAAAATAATTTAGATTTCAATTAGAGTAACCTCCTGTAAATAATTTAGGAGTAAGATAACTTTTGGCATAATTTTCTAGCCCGTAAAGTATTCCTTCGGCTATTTTCTCCAAATATGAATCATCTTTAAGCTTTCGTTCTTCCTCAGGATTACTAATGAAACCGATTTCTACAAGTATCGAGGGCATTTTGGCCCCCACAAGTACTATAAAGGGAGCACGTTTGACACCAAGATCTGGAGTATGATTGTGAGGGTTGTTTAGAGTGTTTATTAAGGAAGTTTGAACTAAGGAAGCCAGTTTTTCCGATTCGTCGACTTTTGCCCTTAACATTAAATCGTATAAAATTAATTGAAGCGCATCTATTTTTGAAAGAGGCACTCCATTTTCTCGGGCTGCAAGTCTTAAAGCTTCACGATCGGTAGTGAAGCTTAAGAAATAGGTCTCAACGCCCTTTTGAACCCTATTGTAAGAAGCGTTACAGTGAATGGAGATGAAAAGGTCCCCCCCTACTTTATTAGCAATTTCGGTGCGTTTTTCCAGTGGAAGGAAGTCATCATTTTCACGGGTTAATATTACTCTCCATCCTAAACGTTTTTCGACCTTTTCTCGTAAAATCTTTGCCACTTTGAGAACCACGTCTTTTTCTTTTAAACCGGTAGGACCAATTGCTCCCGGGTCTTTTCCTCCATGTCCAGGATCTATGACTACGGTTAACGGTTGCATCCCTTGAGAGGTAACGCTTTTTTCTTCATATAGTTCTATCTGGAAACGGAAGGGAAAATCCAATTTGAAAACTTTATGATAACAAAGGTTTATACCTTCCACCACTACCCTAACGGTATTAGAATCAAATTGACCTACCCTTATCTTATAGCCTTTTGAACCTAATTCCAAAGAAGAAGGAACTTCGTTAGAAATCCGTGCAGGCGCAAAGTCAATATAAACCCTGGAAGGACGGTTTTGTAAAGGGTCTTTTTTTAAAAAACCCACCTTATATGAGACCTCCTTTTCTAAAAAAATCAATAGTTTTACGCACCCCCCCTCTTGCCATGCTTTTAAGTCACGTACAAAAACCGGGGATCCAAGGGCGTTTGCCACCAATGAGATTAATGTAAGTAAAAAAACAAGAAGCCGCTTTTTGAGCAAAAATGACATATAAGTTAGTTCTTAGCCATAGGTGTAAGTATCCGGGGAGTTATAAAGATCAATAATTCCTTTCTATCTTCCGCTTTGGTTTTGTTTTTAAACAACCAACCGACAAGCGGCAAATCCTTTAAACCAGGAACCCCTTGGGTGCTACCAGTTTTAGAATATTCATAGATCCCGCCTAAGACGATCACCTCTCCATCCCTTACCATCAATTGAGTTTTAGCCCTGCTCTTTTTAACGGTGGGTTGTCCTTGAACTATGCGTGACCAATCTGGGGTTTCCTTCGAACATTCTATGTCAAGCTTAATGTGTCCATTGGCAGTAACATGAGGAGTAACGGTGAGTTTCAAGGTGGCATCTATAAATTCCGTTGAAACCGTACCCTCTGTGGTAAGCTTCAAATAGGGGATTCTTATACCTTGTTCAATGTAAGCTTCTGTGTGATCCAAGGTCACAACCCTCGGACTCGAAATGACTTCTCCAAGCCCCTTTTGTTCCATAGCCGAAAGCTTTGCCTCAAAAAAGCGCCCTATATTCCCAATATAGAAATCCACCGCTCCTCCCGACCCAATGCCCACAGTTGCGGGAAGGTTTAAAAGATAGTCCGAGGTACCCGATTGCTTCATCGTACCCTCAGAAGCTCCGGAAATCGATACCTTATCCCCCTCATAACTTGTGTTATAAGCACCACCCCAACTTATGCCCAACTCCCTTTTAAATTCCGTCGTAGCCTCAACGATTTTAGCATCGATCAATACTTGAGGAGTTTGAGAATCAAGGCGATTTATAAGTTCCTTCACCATAAGGATTCTTTCCTCCACATCCTTAACGATTAGAGTATTAGTCCTTTCATCAACAACTACACTACCTCGAGGACTCAAAAGATCTTTTACTTTAGGAACAAGATCAGAAGCCTTACTGTAACTTACGGGTATCAATTCGGTGCTTACGGGCTTTATAGCTTCTTCCGCCACTTTAGTTTGTGCCCTTGCCTCTTTCTCCTTCTGAAGTCTTTCTAAAGTAGAAATACGAATAACATTACCTACCCATTCCATACCCAAATTATTAGTAACCAAAATGATATCAAGCGCCTGATCCCAAGGAACATTTAAAAGACGTAGTGTCACTTTCCCTTTAACTTCCTCTGTGACTAAAATGTTAACTTTTGCTACATCGGCAAATAACCTTAATACATTGGGTAAATCTGCATCCTTTAAATCCAAACTTATTCGAGTCCCGCTATACTCTTTTTCGCCTTTCATCAAACGCTCTAAAATAGAAACAGAATCTGTTGAAGAAGCCCCCACTGAAGAAAGATTCAAAAATATCCCGTATAATCCAAAAGTTATAATTAATATCACAACTTTAAATTTAAGCTTCATGGCTTCTTTTCTCCTTTCTCTTGAGGATGAAGATATAAAATGATCTCTTTTGTCCGGATTCGTCCTACAATGTCTTTATAAGCCTCCTCTATAATCACGCCATCTTTCCTTATCTCTTTAACCCTTCCAAATCGATTACCTATATAATCACCTATGCGAATGATGTACCCCTTTCCTTCTGAATCTTCTACCATAGCCCTATCTTCATTTCCGCCTACAATTATCGCCACAAGTTTCAATTGGCTCAATTCATATTTTAAAAGGGGAGACTCAATTACTCCTTTTGGTCTAATGGGCTCTTCCCTTTTTATAAAGGGCTTAAAGGGATCCCTTAACGTTTCTGGATTATAAATAAGCACCTTCTGCTCGCCTAAGGTATTAAATACGGGAAAAAGGGCAAAAAGCAAAATAACAAAAACTTCTTTAAGATTTCTTCTCATCCTTTTTACCTGCCGTAGATGTTTCTTCTATGAAGTAATAAGTAGCCCCCTTACAAGCTCCCTTAAGTTTTACAAATCTTTCCTCTCCTGTTGCTTCTTTAATGGGAGAAAAGGAAAATTCCTTTATAGTTATTATCCTTGGAAGCTGCCCCACTTGATAAAAGAACATTCCAATTTGATGATAATTACCCACAAAACTCATCTCAAAAGGTACTTCCGCATAAAAACTCTTTCTTTCTTCCCCTTTAAGTTGAAAGGACTCAATATCTAAACCTGAATTTTTACCCACCAAAGATACCATTTTGAGCAAACCAGGTACTTCCTTTTCGTCTGGTAATTTTGTAGTAATCTCAGCCAATTTATTGCGTATCTCGGCCATTTCATTCCTATATTTATCCAACTGTTGAGCCATCATCTTCTTTCGATCTCTTTCATTTATCAACTGCTCCAAACGTTGTTCTTTTTCTATGATTCTTAATTTTTGAGGCCTATAAAAGACCTGCCAGAATACAGCTAAAATAACTATCCACAATAAAATAACAATGAGAATCTCTCTTTTTATTGACTTAAACCTCGCCATTTAATCCATCCTAAATTCACAAGTTAAGACAAACTTTTTAAGGTTTACCCCTCCTATCGATTGCTTCCTCACAGATTCGAGCTCAACTTTCTTTATGTAAGGAGAACCCTTAAGAGCCGTCATGAAATCGGCTATAGTCTCCTCATCTAAAGCTATGCCACTGCACTTTACTAATTCTCCCCTTTTTTCTAATCCCTCAAGCCAAAGCTTTTCTGGAACCCTTTTGCTCAAATCCATCATTATAACGGCGGCCTCGAGCCTCCCTTTCTCTAAAGTCTCGGCTACCTTCAAACGTTTTTCCAAAGCCTCTTTCTCGTTTTTTAATTGGGCGACTTCTTTAATTAAAAGATCCAATCTTTTTATCTCTTCATTTATCTTTCCTATATTCTCATCCAGGTTCCGTTCCTTTTGATTGGCTGTCCATTTTAGATAAACACAAACTACTATAACCAAACTTGTAAGAAGCAGAGAGACCGAAACTTTAAACCGTTTCTTTTCTTTCTCGCGAATCTCACTAACAGGCAAAAGGTTTATCTCTATCATCTCTCACACCTTCCTAAGGGCAAGACCTACGGCCACTGCAGTAAAAGGCGCAATTTCCTTCAAATAATCGAGGGGGAACTTATTAGCATCAACTATTAAATTGTTAAACGGGTTAAAAAAGTCCACATTAATCCCTATACGCTCCTCTATCATCTCCTTAAGGCCTGGCACTTTTGTAGTCCCACCAGTTATATAAAGCTTATTAATCTTTTCATCCGGATAGGAAGCTGAGAAGAAATCTAAGGATTTGGCTATTTCAAGCGAAATGAGGCGCGACACTCTACTAACGACTTTGTTAACCTTAGGATTTTTCTCATCCTTAAGCCTAAGCTTCAGGGATTCGGCTTCTTCATATCCTATACCCATTTCTTTTTGTAACTCCTCAGTATAAAACCTTCCTCCAATGGCTACATCTCTTGTGAAAAGGCATTCCCCATTTTTAACTACATTTATAGTGGTCACACTATCACCAATATCACACAAAGCTACAACATTTTTGACTTCGTGAGGATAATTTATTTCAAAAGCATTCTGTAGCGCAAAAGCATCTACATCTATTATTACTGGTTCTAATTCTATCTCTTCTAAAATAGCTATATAATTATTAATTATCTCTTTCTTGGCTGCTACAAGTAAAATCTCCATAACCTCCGCTTCTTGGGATAATATATGGAAATCCAATACCACTTCTTCTACATCGGGAATATATTTTTTCGCTTCTATTCTTAAATTCTCCTCAAGTTCCTTTTGAGTCATAGGGGGTATAAGTAATCTTTTTACTATTACTCCATGTCCGGCTACAGAAGTTGCTACCTTTCTCCTTTTTAACTTATGCGCATTTATCAATAAACGTAGTGCTTCTGCTACGCTTATCAAATTAACATAACCCCTTTGAGAGACACTGCCTGGAGGAAGAGGTTGTAAAGCGATTTTATCCACCCGATAAACGTCTTTTTCGGGTTTGAGGTCGACCAATTTAATGTTGCTGGAGCCTATATCGATCCCTAATGTTAAAGAAACCTTTTTATCCCTCTTTAAAGCCTCCAATATTTTCATTTCAAAAATCCCTTTAAATTTGTATGCCAAAAAAACTGGGTTTGTCAACTCTTTTAAAAACCTCTTGCAAAAATGAGGTCATTTGGAGCAAATTTGCAATCAGAAAAAATCGCATAAGGGGGACGGGAATGGATCAAAACGTGAAAAAAAACGTTTTTAACTCCAATCGACAAAAATCCAATTCCCTTTCTTCAAGATGTTTAGGACCCATAGAAAACCTTGAAGATAAGGTTAGTCCTAATTGGTGGTCTCAGCTCTTTGATAGCCTTTATTTGAAAACGGATGGAGACGTAGTGGATGATCCCTTCATCACAAAAATTGAAGTGGATATATTGCTCGATATATTAAAACTATCAACCGAAGATAAAATATTGGATCTTTGTTGTGGACACGGAAGGCACAGTTTAGAACTTGCAAGAAGGGGGTTTAAATATGTTGAGGGACTTGATAGATCACATTATTTAATTCAAAAGGCTAAAAATCAAGCAAAAAAGGAAGGATTGAATGTTAAATTTCGAGAAGGTAATGCCTTAAAGCTTCCTTACAGTCCTGATAGTTTCAACGTGGTGCTGATTTTGGGTAACAGCTTTGGATATTTTGAGTCACTCAAAGACGATCTCAAAGTGTTAAAGGAAGTCTTCAAGGTTCTAAAACCATGGGGGCGAATTTTTATCGATGTGGCCGATGGCGAGTATCTAAAAACGCATTTCCAACCAAGGAGTTGGGAATGGATAGACAAAAAACATTTTGTCTGTAGAGAAAGAAGCCTCTCAAGCGATGGGCAAAGGCTAATATGTAGAGAGATAGTAACCCATGTGGAAAAGGGAGTCATTGCCGATAGATTTTACGCTGAAAGGCTTTACACACGCGAAGCCCTAAGGGAACTCCTTCAAACGGCAGGCTTCAGCGATATAACGTTTCATAAGGAATTTGTAAGTTATTCTCAACGAAACCAAGATTTGGGAATGATGGAGAGACGCATTTTTGTAAGCGCAGTTGCGAAAAAGGAATGGAGCTTCGTTAAAAAGAAAGCAAAAAAAGAGCTGAAACATGTGGTGGTTTTACTAGGCGACAAAAGAAAACCCGATCCCTTGAAACCAATGGGAATTTTTGACGACGACGATATTTATACCATCGATAAGTTGAAAGAAGCTCTCAACGAATTGGAGGATTACAGATTTAGTTATCTCGATAATCATGACACATTAATATTTGATCTTATAAAGATCAAACCTAAAATCAATTTTGTCTTTAATCTGTGTGACGAAGGTTATTTCAACGATCCATTGAAAGAAGCTCATATCCCTGCTTTATTGGAAATATTAGGAATACCTTACACTGGTTCCGGTCCTCGTTGTTTAATATACTGTTACGACAAATCACTAATACGGGGAGTTGCAAGGGAAATGGGAATTCCCGTACCTTCAGGTGTATTAATAAAATCGGAGGATATCACCTTCGATTTTTCGTTAAATTTCCCTGTAATTGTCAAACCTGTTTTTGGTGATTCAAGTTTTGGGATTACTGCGCGCAGTGTTGTGAATAGTCTCGAAGAGTTACTCGATGTTATCCATGAAACTCGCGAGAATTTTGGTTATGATAAGCCAATCCTCATTGAGGAATTCCTTACAGGGAAAGATTTAAGTGTAGGTATTATCGGAAATCCCCCTGACGATTTCATAGTACTTCCTATTATTGAAGAGGATTATTCGCAATTACCTTTAGATTTGCCAAGAATATGTGGATATGAAGCTAAATGGTTGCCAGACTCGCCTTATGGAAAAATCCGATCGATTAAAGCAGAATTACCTGAAGAAGTTAAGGGGTTCATCATTGAATGTTGTTTAAAATTGTTTTCGAGACTTGAATGCAGGGACTATTGCCGCTTTGATTGGCGTTTAGATAACGAGGGTAATCCGAAGTTATTAGAAGTAAACCCCAATCCGGGGTGGTGTTGGGATGGGCATTTAGCCAAAATGGCGGAAATAGCGGGTATAACTTACAGGGAGATGTTAGGTCTTATTCTTGAAGCTGCCCAGAAGCGTCTGGGGAAGAAGGCGTAACTTGTGCTCCTTGGAGGAAAGGCTCAAAAATGCCTTCTTCTTCAGGAGAAGCGGGTAATCCAGTTTGGGGGTTAATTCTCATAAACACCACCTCGCCTTCGGGTAAAGGGAAGTCTTGGGGCGAAAGTCCGGAAAGGGCCTCTTTCATAAAATTAACCCATATGGGCAAAGCGGCCCGTGCCCCCGTTTCACCCGGTCCTAAGGATCTGGGCTTATCGAACCCCACCCATACCCCCGCGATGAGATGGGACACATATCCTATAAACCATGCATCAGTGTAATCGTCTGTGGTTCCGGTTTTACCCGCGCATGGCCAGCCGAGACTTTTGGCCATTTGAGCGGTACCTTCTTGGACTACTGATTGGAGCATGTTAGTCATGATGTAGGCGACTCCTTCGCTCAAAACCTGCGGGTTATACCTTCCTTGAGGCTCGATCCCTTGTTCCCGAAGCTTTCCTTCTAAAGGTAAAGGTTCGTTCTCTTCTAATACCTCTCCCTCTCTATCCACCACTTTCTTAACGAAAACAGGCTGTATAAGATGCCCACCAGTGGCAAAAACGGCAAAGGCCCTAACAAGCTCAAAAAGCGTGACCGGCGAAGAACCTAAGACTGTTGAAAGGTCTCTGTTGAGGGGAGAATTAATCCCCAAGCGTTTCGCGAATTGTATCACGTAATCTATTCCCAATTCCCTTGCCAGATTAACGGTTGCGCAGTTCAAACTTTGAGCCAAAGCAAATCTCAGCGTCACTGGACCATAAAAACGCCCTTGATAATTCATAGGTTTCCAATTATCCTCCGGATAAACCACCGGAACGTCCAAAACCTTACTAACCGGATTAAACCCTTTAGTCAAAGCCGCAGCGTATACCACTGGCTTAAAGGCCGAACCCGGTTGCCGTTTAGCCTGAAGAGCCCGGTTGAACTGACTCCGATGAAAATCATAACCCCCCACCATAGCTCTCACGTAACCAGTAGGCAATTCCATGGCAAAAATAGCACCTTCTACTTCTGGTTCTTGATAAAGCTCAAGCTTAAAGGCATCCTCAAGTTTCTCTTTTACCTTCACCCTTATAACATGACCTCTTTTAAAACCTCCTTTAAGCCAAGCGAGATTCTTTGATTCAAGGAACCCCTTTTCCTTTCCCATACTAACCCACACCTTATCCTTCTCCACATTAAGAACCACCCCCAGGTAAACCTTACCCACTTCTATTCTCTTATTCTCATCTTCGAGAGCCTTACAGAAATCCTTAATCTCCTTTTCGCTGATTACTCTCTCTGGTCCTTTATAACCTTGCCTTTTGCTAATGTTCAAAATTCCCTCTCGAAGAGATGTAAAAGCGGCCTTTTGAAGTCGTGAATCCATCGAGATATAAACCGTTAATCCTTTCTCATATACTGCTTTTTCCCCATAACGATTTAAAAGATACTGTCTTACATAATCAAAATAATAAGCTGAAGCCTCTTGAAGTTCGCGATCGTGTTCTCTCAATTTTAAAGGAGTAGCATAAGCTATACGGGCTTCATTTTCGGAGATATATCCCTCTTCAACCATTCTATTTAAAACATAAAGTTGACGTCTTTTTGCTAATTCAAAGTTACGATAAGGGGAATAAATCTCAGGTGCCCTTGGCAAACCGGCTAATAATGCAATTTCGGCTAAATTTAACTGATCGGGGGATTTGCCGAAATAATAATCCGACGCTGCTCCTATACCATAATTGCCATGTCCCAAATAAATTTGATTGAGGTATAAGTAAAGTATTTCGTCCTTAGTCAATTGTTGTTCGATACGCCAAGCCAAAATCATCTCTTTTATCTTTCTGGAAAGCGTCCTTTCGCGATCAAGGATCAACGATCTTACCAATTGTTGGGTGATAGTACTTCCACCTTGAACTACCCTTCCAGCCTCCACGTTTTTTAACATGGCTCTAGCAATGCCGACAAGAGAAATCCCTTTATGACGATAAAAATCCGCATCCTCAGCAGCTACAAAAGCCTGTTTGAGCAAGCGGGGAATATTCTCATTGGGTACGAGGATTCTTCTCTGAAGGTAAAGTTCACCTACTACCTTACCGTCATCGGAGATTATCCTTGTAATTACGGGAGGTTTCCAACTGTTAATGTCTTTAAGGGGGGGTAAAGAGTAAGTGAAATAAAATAAAGGTACCCCTATTATTCCGAACAAAAATCCCATAAAAATCACGAGTCCCTTTCTTCTCATCATCATAAAATTTTAACATAAAACCTATGCCTTTACACTCATTCGAAGCTCGTTTAACTTTGAAGAGGGATGGAGGTAATTTTAACGCATTTTAATGCCGATTTTGACGCCTTGGGCTCAATCATCGCCGCTCAGAAACTATATCCCGAGGCCTTTGTAGTTTTTCCGGGTTCACAGGAAAGAAGCCTTAGGGATTTTTTGATAAGCTCGGCTTTTTATCTCTTTAATTTAAAACGCATAAAAGAAGTGGAACTCTCCGCCATTAAAAGGCTCATAGTGGTGGATACCCGCCAGAGATCACGCATAGGGGTTTTTGCTCGGCTTTTGGAAAAAGAGGGAGTAGAAGTACACATTTACGATCATCACCCCCCTTCTCCCGATGACTTCAGAGGTAAGGTAGAAGTTATCGAACCGAAGGGAGCGAACACCACCATTATGACGCGCCTTTTGAGGGAAAGAGGGATAACGATCTCCAAGGATGAGGCCACCATAATGCTAATCGGGATCTACGAGGATACCGGATCCTTCGCCTTTCCTTCGACCACGGCAGAAGATTTACGAGAAGCTGCTTTTCTTATTGAACTTGGAGCCGATTTGAAGGCGGTAAATGACATTATGGCGCGAGAAATGACCTCCGAACAGATCAAACTTCTCAGTCAAATGTTAGAAAACGCAGAAAAATACTATATCAATGGATCCGAAATAGTTATCACCTCTGCCTCTTCTGAAGAGTATTTACAAGACATAGCCTTCCTGGTCCACAAGCTAAGAGGAATGGAAAGTGGGGATGCTCTCTTTGTGATCTTGAGAATGGAGAATAGGGTGCTTCTCATTATGCGTTCCAAAAGCCCAAAGGTGGACGTTAGCAAGATAGCCATCGAGTTTGGAGGAGGGGGACATCCCACTGCAGCTTCAGCGACTATCAAAAATATGACGCCTCAAGATGTAAAAGAAAGGTTGCTCAAATTATTACCTAATATTGTAGAACCCCCGGTTTTGGCGAAAGACATAATGATCTCCCCTCTCAAGACAATCCCACCTGACACCACCTTAAAAGAAGCTCATGAGATCATGCAAAAGTTTGCCTTAGGAGTGCTACCTGTAGCGGAAAAAGGGAAATTTCTGGGACTGATAGGTTGGGAAGAGGTTGAGAAGGGCGTCTTACATGGACTGGGCGAAAGGAAAGTGAGCGAATTCATGAGGAGAGAGGTCCCCGCTCTTAAGGAGGAAACCCCCTTATGGGAAATCTATGAGAAGATCATATCGGGAAATGAGAGGCTTCTGCCCGTGATAAAGGAAGGTAAACTTATAGGAGGTGTTACTAAAAGCGAAATACTAAGGGCATTTGAAGGATTTGCAACGGGTTTCAAATTAAAAGAGGAAAAGGGGCGTAAAAAGAATCTAAAAACCTTACTCGAAGACCGGCTACCGCCTTTTGTGTTAGAGTTTTTGCGCAAAGCGGGAGAATTGGCCACAAAAATGGATATGAAAGCTTACTTGGTAGGAGGTTTTGTGAGAGATCTTTTAACGGGCAATAAAAACATGGACTTAGATATAGTAGTGGAAGGAGATGCGATCGCCTTCAGTAAGATCCTGGCGGAGAATTTGGGCATTAATTACAAAGTCCATAAAACAATGGGCACCGCTTCTCTTTTTCTACCCGAAGGTTTTAAGGTGGACGTTGCCACTGCGAGAATAGAGTTTTATCCAGAACCCGCTTCTCCCCCTAAGGTGGAAAGAGGTTCTCTTAAGATGGATTTATACCGGAGGGACTTCACCATAAATGCATTAGCCATAGACCTCAATCCCTCTTCCTTTGGCGAACTCATAGATTTTTTTGGGGGGCAAAGGGATTTAAAGGATAAGATGATAAGGGTACTGCACGGCATGAGTTTCATAGAAGACCCATCCAGGATCTTTCGGGCCCTTCGCTTTGAGGCCCGTTTTGGTTTTAAGCTGGACCGCCAGACCGAATCACTTATGAAAGTGGCCATCAATTCGGGAGTGGTCGAAAAATTGAGCGGTCACAGGCTTTTTAACGAATTGAAATTGATCTTGGAAGAGCCCGACCCCCTTAAGATCCTCTTAAAAATGGAAGAACTGGGGTTATTAAAGGTGTTTCACCCGGATTTAAGTTTATCGGCCAAAACAAAAGCTTATATTCTCAAGACTCAAGGAGTATTGAATTGGTATAATCTGCTTTTTCTGCCGGAAAGACTTGAACAATACGTGGTTTTCCTACTTTCTCTGACCGAGTCGCTTAAAGAAGAGAGCAAAGCCGAGTTTTGCGAAAGGCTTAATTTGGGAAGTTCTTTAAGAAAAAAACTGATCGAGGAGAGAAAAAAAGCCAAAAAAGCGCTCTGGCAAATTAAAAGGGAAAAGGATCCCTATAAAGTTTATGAGTTGTTAAGCCCACTTAGTTTAGAGATCCTTTTATACCTTGTGGTGATAAGCGAAGAAAGGGACATCCAGAAGCTTTTAGCCGATTTTATATCTCGAGCTCGATGGGTAAAACCGGAACTCAGGGGAAAGGATTTAAAGGACCTAGGAATACCTCCGGGTCCCCATTACAATCTAATATTCAAGCGCCTCCTGGAAGCCAGGATCAAAGGGGAGATAAAGACCCGAGAAGAAGAATTGGAGTTGGTCAAAAGGGAATTTATGGATAAAATGGTGGAGCAATGAAAATAGCCGTTGCAGGAAAAGGAGGAGTCGGAAAAACCACCTTAGCAGGAGGGTTGGCTCGGTTTCTAGCCGAAAAGGGCTATAAGGTTTTGGCCATAGATGCGGACCCTGATGCAAATTTGGCCTCGGCTCTCGGATTCAAGGAAGAAGAAATAAGGGGGGTAAAACCTTTAGCCCAGATGAAGGAACTGGTGAAGGAACGAACTGAAGTGATGCCGGGGGGTCTTTTCAATCTGAACCCTAAAGTGGACGATATACCTGATACTTTCGGTAAAACCAAGTACGGGGTGAAACTCCTTATACTTGGAACCTTACAAAAGGCTGGAACCGGTTGCTTTTGTCCCGAAAATGCACTCCTTAAAACGTTGCTTCACCATATTCTGGTCAAACGAGAGGAGTTCGTCATCGTAGATATGGAAGCGGGCCTCGAACATTTAAGTCGAGGTAGTACAAAAGGGGTCGATGCCTTTTTGGTGGTGGTAGAACCAGGACAGAGAAGCATCTCCACCGCTTGGCAGATTAAAGAAATGGCAGACCAATTGGGGGTAAAAAGGATATTCGTAGTGGGAAACAAGGTCGTTTCAGAAGAGGACAAAAGGTTTATCGAGGAAGGAATGAATGGGTTACCGATTTTGGGATATTTCCCTTATCTTCCTTCCATTCAAGAAGCGGATAAAAGGGGGCTCTCCCCTTATGATCTTGATCCTCGAGTAAAGGAAGAAATAGCAAAAATCTTTCAAAACTTAGTGGAAAACTTAAACCTTATGATATGATCCCTGTAATCTCTCTTGATTGCCCTTCCTATGACGAAAAATTATTAAAAAGAACACTTGAAGAACTTTTTTCCGCTTTAGGGGGAATAGAAACTCTTATTAAACCGACCGAGAAAGTCTTAATCAAACCCAACCTCTTAAGGCCCTCTCCCCCCGAAAAAGGCGTAACGACTCATCCACTTTTAGTGAAAGCCCTAACGGAGATACTAAAGGACATAGGAGCCCGGGTGATAATAGGTGATAGCCCCTCTTTAGGACCTTTTCAATTGGTCGCAAAAAGAACGGGCATGTCGGAAGTGGCAAAAAGTGAAGGGGTCGAAATCATCAACCTGGATCAAAGCGTTACTGTACATACGCCCTCTGGGTTCTCCTTCAAAAAAATCGAACTGGACCCTCGGGTACTCGAGGTGAATCACGTGATTAATCTGCCCAAGTTAAAAACCCATTCGATGACCCTTTTGACCCTTGGGGTTAAAAACCTCTTCGGATGTGTACCTGGCATGAAAAAAACTTCCTGGCACCTTAAAGCCGGTATTGATAGAGAGGCCTTTTCGACTCTTCTTTTGGAGATCGCGCTTACGGTTAAACCCTCTTTGACCATTTTGGATGCCGTTTGGGGTATGGAGGGAAATGGTCCTTCAGCGGGGGATCTGAGGTTCATCGGAAAATTAATCGCCTCAAAAGATCCTTTGGCGCTTGACCGAGCCGTTGTAGAAGGATTAGGCCTTTCCCCTGAGGACCTTTTAACTCTAAAGGTGGCCCAAAAGCGCAGTCTCCTTCCGGAGATAAAGGTCTTAGGGGATTCTTTGAATTTGAGGGGCTTCAAGTTACCTAAGGGGGCAATTCCCCTACCCTCTCCGTTTAAGTTTCTACGGAGGTTTTTTATGCCTAAACCCAAATTGGCCCCTCAAAAATGCGAAGGATGCGGAGAATGTGCTCAAGTATGTCCCCCGAGGGCCATTAAGTTAAAGGATAAACGCCCGATTTTTGACTTAGAAAAATGTATTTGTTGTTATTGTTGTCAAGAGATCTGTATCCGCGGCGCCATTAAGCTGTGAGGAACATAAAACTGACGATCGAATATGACGGAACGGATTTTTTCGGCTGGCAGAAACAGCCTAATTGTCGGACTGTACAGGAAGTAATGGAAAATACCATCAAAAAAGTCTTAGGAGAGGATATCCATCTTCTTGGGGCAAGCCGCACCGATAGGGGAGTACACGCACTTGGGCAAGTGGCCTGTTTCAAAACAAACTCAAGTCTTCATCTTGAGGCCATGTTTAAAGCGTTTAACGCGCTTTTGCCGGAGGACATTGTAATTCATCAAATAGAGGAGGTACCCTTGGAGTTCCATCCGCGATATTGGGCCAAGAGCAAAACCTATGAATACGTGATCCTATTAAAGCCGATTCGCTCCCCCCTCATTAGGCGCTTTAGCTGGCATATCCCTCAAGTTCTTGACCTTGAAGCGATGAAGGAATGTTGTGAAATGCTCAAAGGTAGCCACGATTTCTCCAGCTTTAAACTGAGCGGATCAAGCGCAAAAAACCCCGTTAGAGAAATGTTAAGGGCAGAAATCACGCTTGATTCACCTTTTCTTTTTTTCCTATTTGAGGCAAGCGGTTTTTTAAGAGGAATGGCCCGAAGTATTGTGGGAACCTTAATAGATGTAGGCCGTGGCAAAATTAAGCCTGAGGACTTCCGGCAAATCTTAGAAGCGCGCGACCGAAAAAAGGCCTCTTTTACCGCCCCTCCTGAAGGCCTGTTTCTTGTAGAAGTGAAATATGGTGATTATCATTTTATGGACCGATTCCCAAAAGGGGGAGGTGTAAGAGGATGCACGAGGAATTGTTTCAAAATTTTGAGGACTTAAAGGGTCGGATAGCCCTTCTGGGAGGCTATCTTTGACCTTTCTAAGAAATTAGAAAGGTTAAATCAAATTCTATCGGAAGAGACCAAGCCCGATTTTTGGAACGATCAAGAGAAGGCGAAAAGGTTACTACAAGAAAAGGCGTATCTTGAAAGGGAGATCCACCGTTGGGAACAAATAAAGAAGGAAGAAATAGAGATACAAACGTTGCTCGAATTGTGTCTGGAAGACAATGAATTTCTGCAAGAAGCCGAGGAGAGGCTCAAAAGATTACGTTCAGAAGTAAAACGTTGGGAGATCGAAAGGCTTTTTACCGAGGAAGATGATAAAGCCAACGCCTTTTTGAACATTAATGCAGGGGCAGGAGGTACGGAAGCACAGGACTGGGCAGAAATGTTACTGAGGATGTACGTTAGATATGCCGAAGAGAAAGGATGGAAAAGTGAAGTTGTCGACTTAAGCCCGGGCGAAGAGGCGGGGATTAAAAGTGCCACTTTACTCATCCGAGGAGAGTACGCCTATGGTTATTTAAAGGGAGAAACTGGAGTCCACCGGTTAGTCAGGATCTCGCCTTTTGACGCAAGTAGACGCCGACACACTTCCTTCGCTTCGGTCTCCGTATTCCCGGAGACACCCGATGACATAAAGATCGAAATAAAAGAATCGGACATCAAAATAGAGACCTTCCGCTCAAGCGGTCCTGGAGGACAGCACGTTAATAAAACCGAGACCGCAGTTCGAATAACTCACTTGCCGACTGGCATTGTGGTCCAGTGTCAAAATGAAAGGTCTCAACATCAAAATAAGGCAATGGCTTTAAAACTTCTCAAAGCCAAACTTTACGAACTAGAAAGGCAAAAAAAGCTGGAAAAATGGAAGGAAATTCACAAAAATCAAAAGGAGATCGCCTGGGGAAATCAGATTAGGTCTTATATCCTTCAACCATATAAACTTGTAAAAGATCACCGCACCAATGTGGAAAGAAGCGATGCCGAAAGGGTATTGGACGGAGATTTGGACGACTTCATCGAGGCATATCTCTATGCTCAATTCAAGACGACCTAAGGTTTTGATAACAAGACCTAAGGAAGAAGAAAGCCCTCTTAAAAGGATCTTGGAGGAAGCGGGGATCCATGTCCTATGGATCCCAACTTTAAAGATAACCCCATTGGAAAAACCGCCCTTTTTTGAAGAGCTCGTTGAAAATTTGTCAACCTTCGAGTGGGTTGTGTTTACCAGCAAAAATGGGGTAAAGATATTCTTCGAACAATTTCTCTCAAAAGAAAAACGCGATCCTTTTCCCGTAAAAATCGCGGCCATAGGTCCTGGTACTGCTAAAGCTTTAGCGGAATACGGCCAAAAGGTCGATTTAATGCCTTCGGAATACGACTCGAAAACCTTGGCGTGTGAAATGATAAAAAAAGGCATTAAAGGAAAAAAGGTGTTACTCCTGAGGGCTAAAGAAGCAAGTCCTCTTCTTAAAGAAAAACTCCTTAAAGAAGGTGCCGAAGTAACGGAGGTTCACCTTTATAAGGTAGAAATGCCTGATAATCTGCCCTTTTTACTTAAGGAATTGGATCAAATAGACCTTGTGGTTTTTACCAGCGCTCAAGCGGTTCACAATTTCTTTAAAGCCCTATCCGAAAATCGACCTTCCAATCTCCAAGTAGCAGTAATTGGCCCTGTAACAGCAGAAGCTTTAAAAAAATACGGAATTGAACCAAAAGTTATGCCTAATGAATACACGCTTGAAGCTTTAGCTTTGTCCATTATCGATTACTTTTTAAAAGGAGGAGAACTATGTGTCAGTCAACCGCTTATTTGCTGAAAGATGGGAAACTTGAGGAGTTATTAACTGAGATTGCAACTATCATTCCAGAAGGTGAAAAATTGCGCTTAATTAACCTTTTTGGGGAAGAAAAAACCGTAGATGCGGAGATAGTGGAGATAAACTTACTTGAACATAAACTTATTCTTCGTCCGCGAGAATGAAAATACTTATTGCAGTATCACCATAACGTCTGTTAGAGACAATCTTCCATCCGGAAATTTCAAGTGGTGTTTCACGGGACGAATGCTCAAGGATCACCAACCCATGGGAAGCAAGAAGTTTTTTGGCTTTTATATCTTCAAGGATAAGATGAATTTTAGCGTAATCCTTATAAGGAGGATCCATTAATATCAAATCGAAGATAAACCCTTTTTCTGCTAACACTCGGAGCGATTTTTTCGCCTCCATATTTAAAACTTTGGCTTTACCTTCGAGTCCGAGAAGTTTTAAGTTTTCTTTTATTAAATCCGCCACTCCCTTATCCTTTTCGACAAAAACCACCTCTTCGGCCCCTCGGCTTAAAGCCTCAAAGCCCAAAGTGCCGCTTCCCGCGAAAAGGTCCAGGACCTTCCCCTTGATATCATAAGGCGTAAGCAAATCGAATATGGCTTTTCTGACCTTTTCGGAAGTAGGCCTTAAAAACCTTCCTTGAGGTCCTTTCACCCTTCTGCCCTTTAATTCACCCCCAGTTATCCTCACCGAAAACCTCCCTAAGGGTCTTTATCATCCTCTCGTAATGAGTCCCTCCCCAAAAGACCCTATGGCATTTGGGACATTCGGAAAAATGAGTGTGAGTCCTAAAGATGAAATCCGGAACCCTATCCTTCACCTCGTCGGGCGATACCTCCCTTAGTTCTTGGTTACATAGAAGACACCTGCTAAAAAGCGTCTCTTCCCTTACCTTAAGGTCCAAATTACCGAAAAGTTCTTTGAGTTGAAAAAGAGGCTTATTTTCTCTTATAAAATAAACCTGCCCTTTGCCCTTTATCTTTTCAAAAAGCCCTCTTGTCCTGGTGACGATAATTCTTCCCTCTTCCTGAGCCTTTTTGAGGATTGTCTCGGGGTCCTCTCTTAGGGAGATCGCATCGTAGCCCAAAATTCTAAGCCATTTACAAAGTCCTCCTAAGGCTTGATCCAATAGGAATTTCATCGGCTTAAAAGCTCAAAGGCCCTTTTCCGCACTTCTTCTACCAGCTCCTCTTCACCCTCCACCTTTCTTCCTCTCATGAGAACCTTCCCGTCACAGATGGCGGTATCCACCACTGAACCTGTTGCCGAATATATCAAATCGGAAGCCGGATCAAAACCAGGAACCAATCTCTCATCATTAGGGTTTATTAGGATAAGATCAGCAAGATCCCCTTCTTTGAGCTCGGCCTCTATCCCGAAGGCCTTCGCCCCTGCTCGGGTGATGATCTCCAAGGCTTCTTTTGCAGGCATCGCCTGAGGGTCACCGGTGTGGTGCTTTTGGAGAAGGGACCCGATTTTCGCACTCTGTAGCATATCCAAATTGTTGTTAGAGGCACATCCATCGGTCCCAAGCAGAATCTGAACCCCTCTTTTTCTCAATTCTCCATAAGGGAAAACCCCTCTCACCGAAAGCTTCATGTTAGAAACGGGATTATAGATGACTTTAACTTCATATTGGGCTAACAGATCCATCTCCTTTTCCGAGAGCCATACGGAATGAGCAGCTATCACATTAGGGCCCAAAAAACCGATCTTCTCCAAATACTCAACCGGTCTTAAGCCCTTAAGTTTTAAGCATTCCTTTACCTCTTCTTCGGTCTCACTCAAATGGATATGAATTAAAAGACCGTGCTCCTTAGCGAATTCGCTACACCACCTTAACCCCTCCTCGGAACAAGTATAAATGGCATGAGGCCCAAGGGCGAAGATCACCCGTGAGGGATAAGCTTTGGATTCTTCCATAAGTCTTACGTTTAAACGGACTTGTTCCTCATATTTGGAGCGATCAAAAAAATCAATAAATACCGCACTCACACAGGCCCTTATGCCCATCTCCTTTACCGCTTCGGCCACCCCTCTCCAATGCCAATACATATCGTTGAAGAATAAGGTACCCGACTTTATCATCTCCAAACAGGCAAGCTTTGTTCCCCAATAAACGTCTTCCTCCGTGAGTTTGGCCTCAAGCGGCCAAATTTTCTCGGATAGCCATTCCTTTAAGGGCATGTCATCGGCATACCCTCTGAAAAGGACCATAGCGGCATGGGTATGCCCGTTAAAGAAGGGGGGGAACGCCCACATACCTTTTGCTTCTATAACCTCCTCGGAGGGAAGATCCAAACGAGGTGCTATCCTTTTTATGCGATTTCCCTCAATGTAAATATCTGCCGCCTCTTTCCCCCAAATCTTTGCCCCTTTGATCAAAAGGCTCATAATTCCAACTCCTCAAGGACTTTTATTACTTTTTCGGCGTTCTTTTGAGCCATTTCCTTTATCTTATCCTGACTCAAAGCCTCCTCTCCTATCCCGTGAGCGTAATTATCAACTGTACAAAGGCTCGCGTAGGGTATACCCCTCTCACAACACAAGGTGGCCTCATGAGCCATAGTCATACCCACCACATCCCCTAATCTGCTCAAAAACAAAACCTCTGCTTTAGTCTCAAGCCTCGGACCGATTGTCTGAACGTAAACGCCCCTTTCAAAAACCGAAAAGCCGTTTCTCTTACAGGCTTCAATCAAGGCTTTTCTCAACCCTTCGTCCAACGAGGGCAAAACGTGAAAGGCCTTATCATCAAAAAAGGTCAAAACCGACCAAGGACACAAAAAATCATGAGGCACTACCATGGAACCAGGGGGTATCTCCCTTTTTAAACTCCCTACCGAATTAACCCCTATGACCTTCCTTACGCCCAAAGAAAAAAGGACCTCCACATTGGCGCGATGATTTATCCGGTGAGGAGGTATCTTCCCCTCGGGCCCATGTCTTTGAAGAAAGGCAAACCTCTTCCCTTTTAAGTTAACGATCTTGATCGAAGAAGAAGGTTCACCAAAGGGAGTATGGAAAAAAAGCTCTTCCTCACAATCCCCTGCTATTAATAAGGAAGCCCCCCCTATTACCCCTATCATCAGTTTACCAATTTAACGCAAAAAACAAAAAAGAGTAAAGGCATAATTGAACTTGAAACAAAATCGCTAATGTTTACCTTTTTCATAGGAAAGTAAATCAAATTGAAAGAAAGGAGGTGATATAAATGGCATTAATAAAGTGGAGGCCATGGGCTGAAATTGAAACTTTAAAACGTGAAATGGATCGTATGTGGGAAAGATTCTTTGGAGAATCTCCAATACAGGAAGTAGGAGCTGAGTGGATACCTCCTCTTGATGTAGCAGAGACCAAGGATGAGATAATCGTAACTGCTGAATTGCCCGGTGTTGATCCATCAAATGTGGAAGTAACAGTAGCTAACGGTATACTTACCATTAAAGGAGAAAAGAAACACGAAAGGAAAGACGAACGGTACCACTTGATTGAACGTTCATATGGAGCTTTCACGAGATCAATCAGGTTACCGGTAGATTTTGACGAAAATAACGTGAAAGCTACTTACAAAGATGGAGTATTGAAAATCGTTTTACCTAAAGTAGAAAAGGCAAAAGAGAAAGAGATCAAGATTCAAATTGAAAAGTAAATTGATTGTAAAAACAAATCTAAAGCACAGGAAGGAACAAAACTCCTTCCTGTGCTTATATTTTTAACGAACTGTAAGCTTCAGTGAGAGCTTTTAATATTTTTTTTCTCTTTAGAATAAACGAACCGTTTTTGAAAAAAGGTTGCCATTTCCCATCAATAAAGCCATCGCTTACCATAAGAAGGGATGCAACATGTACGTTTTTGGCCTTACCCCAGCAAAACATGGCTGAAGTCTCCATATCTACAGCCATACATCCTTCGGAACAATATTTTTCTATTTTTCTTTTGGTTTCCCTATAAATAGCATCGGTGGTCCAGATTACACCCTTTTTAACGGAAAATCCCTTTTTTTGAAAAAAATCGTATAAAAAGTCTACAAGTCCCTCGCTTCCTTCCGCCATCTCTTCTGGAGGAAGGTAATGGTAAGAGGTTCCCTCTTCTCTGATAGCCATCTGGGGTAAGAAAAGGTCACCTCCTCGAAGCTCTGGGCTTAAAGATCCACAGTACCCGAAGACCAAAAATACCCTGCCACCAAAGGCATAAAGCTCCTCCGCTAAAGCTACCGCATTGGGGGCCCCAAAAGGAGAAAGGGCAACGGTGAAGTTCTCACATTGATAAACCGTTCTATAAGGCTTCCAAGCAAGATGAAGCTTACCACCACCGAATTTTACAACCCTTTTAAGATCCCTTTTCAAAAAAAGAAGTAGTACCTTTTCCTTAACACTTAATAAATGACTATTTAAACCACCTACGGTTAAAGAAAACACCAATTTTTCTGGCAGCAAAAGGGACTCCGATTCGGGATCAAAAAATATCATTGAATCCCTTTTTCACCCTCAGAACTTTGAATCTCTTTTCTTAACCTGGCTATCTCCCTTTTTAACAAAAAGTCGTTAATAAGCCCACCTATTCCTCCTATTATTAACCCCGAAAAGAAGCTCACCACTATCGTAACAAAAAAGGGAACCTCTATGCCTTCAGTTATACCCCAATATTTTATTGTCACGTTAAAATCGTTTTGATAGGCAAACGTAATTGCCAAAAAACAAAAAAAGGCAGCTATAAGAAGCTTAATAAACGTCATAGTGACTTATCCTCCTTTTCCTTAAAAAAGGGCAAAAGCTTCTCATAAGTCTTTTCCAGAACCTCAGGCATGACCTTTGTATTTCCTATTACCGGCATATAATTGGTATCTCCCTCCCAACGGGGTACTATATGAAAGTGCAAATGATCAACTATCCCCGCTCCAGCCGTTTTTCCTAAATTTGCACCTATATTAAATCCATGTGGGGAAAGCGCTTTTTTTAATACTACAACGCACAATTTTATTGTTTGTATTAAATCCGACAACTCTTCTGACGTTAAGTCCTCAATCTCTGAAACATGTCTATTAGGAATTACCATTAAATGCCCATTATTGTAAGGAAAACGATTTAACACAACAAAGCAGTATTGTGAAGAATAAAGCAAAAAACTTTGTTTATGATCACCAGTTTTAACACATTTACAAAAAACACACCCTTCAGGCTTATCCGATAAGATATACTCCATACGCCAAGGTGCCCACAATATTTCCATAATTTACCCCCTCAATAGCTTTAGCAACAATTTATTTGTGAGTTGAGGATTGGCTTTTCCTTGGGTTTTTTTCATCACTTGTCCCACGAAAAATCCGAGTAATTTTTCTTTGCCTTTTCGGTATTCTTCGACTTCCTTAGGATGAGCTTGAAGTATTTCATTGATTATGCTCATTAAATAATCTTCATCTGTTATTTGTTCGAGTCCCTTTTCCCTGACTATTTGCTTTGCGCTTTTACCAGTTAAGAACATCTCTTCCAAGACTTCTTTTCCTATTTTTCCGCTTATAGTGCCGTCTTTTATGAGAGAGAGCAATTCAGCCAAATTCTCCGCTCCAATTGGACACTCTTCTGGGTCTTTCCCCGTCTCATTTAAAAGCCTTAAGAGTTCCGTGGTTATCCAATTGCTTACCTGTTTGGGATCTGGGAAAAGGCTTACGCAATTTTCGTATAAATCGGCCAACGCTTTGGAAGAAGTTAAGACCGTAGCATCGTATTCGGGAAGAAGATACTGCTCTACAAACCTTTGACGTCTTTCCAGAGGAAGTTCTGGCAATTCTGCTTTTATCTTTTCCAACCACTCTTCCTTTATCTCAAGTGGAACCAGATCCGGTTCGGGGAAATATCGATAGTCATGGGCCTCTTCCTTAGTGCGCATAGGTATGGTCATTCCTCGCTGAGGATCCCATAACCGCGTCTCCTGGATGACCTCCTTTCCTTCTAGAAGGGTCTCAATTTGCCTCTGTATCTCATAAGAAAGGGCCCTTTCCACATGACGGAAGGAATTCATGTTCTTGATTTCGGTTCTTGTTCCCAAAAGGTTTGTTCCTCGAGGTCTCACCGAGACATTAGCATCACATCTTAAATTGCCCTTTTCCATATCCCCATCCGAAATCTCTAAATACCGCAATATGGTTCTTAACATTTTCAAAAATTCCACCGCTTCTTTTGGTGAACGGATATCAGGAGCCGTAACAATCTCCACTAATGGAACTCCAGCCCTATTGAAGTCCACATAGCTGAATTGCTCGCCTTCTCCGTGGATCAACTTGCCCGCATCCTCTTCGAGATGGATCCTTATTATGCCTACCTTTTTTATCCCCCCTTCACCATCGGGGATCTCAATCCACCCACCAGTAGCTAAAGGCAATTCGTATTGCGAAATCTGATACCCTTTGGGAAGATCCGGATAAAAATAGTTTTTCCTGGCAAAAAGGCTAAAGGGAGCTATTTTACAATTGGCAGCAAGGGCCAATCGAAGGGCATATTCTACGGCCTTTTTGTTTAACACGGGCAAAGTACCAGGCATTCCCATACATACGGGACACGCCTGAGTATTGGGCTCTGATCCAAAAGTAGTCGAACAACCACAAAAGATCTTGCTTTGCGTCTGAAGCTGTACGTGAACTTCTAATCCTATTACCGGCTCGTATTCGATCATGGAAAGAAGATTAAGAAAAAAACCGGAAGGCGTCAAGCTTAAAGGGCTCGCAAAAACTCCGGCCTCAAAAACGAGGTGTCTTTCTGTCGAAGGATATTGTCCAGTTGTTTTAACATCTTTTCCTTGTCCTTTGGCAAAAAACCTCTTATAGCCACATAATTGGACGCGTGCATTGAACTAAAGAAACAGTTAGTAAAATTGGAATTTTCTACTATGATCTTTAGTTCTTCTAACGACCTAAAGGGATCAATTGGTTTAAATCGCCCTTCTTTCCAGTCCCGGTAAAGAGGAGTACCAGGGACAAATAATAAAGTTAAAGCACCCGCATATTCTGGATCCATCTGGGATAATACCTCCGCAGTCTTATAAGCGTGTTCTTCGCTTTTTTCCACTCCTCCAAGCCCTAAAATAAGAGTCACCGAAAGTGTGATACCGGCTTCTTTAACTCTTTTCGCAGCCTCGATCATCTGAGAAGAAGTAACTCCCTTCTTAACTTCCCTCAAAATCTCATCCGATCCGCTCTCAAGACCTACATACAATATGCTGAGCTTTAATTCTTTCAGTCTCCTTAATTCTTCCACACTCCTCCTTAATATATCTTGAGGAGTAGCATAAGCGCCTATACGTTCAAGTTCGGGAAATTTTTCATTCAAATATTCAAGCACTTTAACTAATCTATCGTAAGGATAAACTAAAGCATCTCCATCTTGCAAAAAAATTCTCTTGCCGTCCCATTCACTGGCCAAATAATAAACAATCGAATCAATCTCAGAAAACACTATTCCATATTTTTTGAACATGTAAAGTGCGTCAATCTCCTTTAATGCATCTTCCAAATCCCTTAATGACAGCTTTTGGCCATAATAATTACAAAAAGTACAAGAATGATTGGAACATCCCCTTGTTAAAGGCAAATAATAGCTTCTCCACTCACTGGGGGGACGTATAATATCAGGCCTTTTGAAGCGCGCTTTCTCCATCACTTAATTTTTAAGCGGGAACCATCCTTTTGTCAACCTACATTGACCCAAAGGAGGGATTTTGTTAGCATTAAGACATGGAATTTTTAGGCGAAAGTCTTACCTTTGATGACGTGTTACTTTTACCGGGGTATTCTGAGGTTTTGCCAAACGAGGTGGATGTCTCTACCCGTTTAACCCGTAATATCTTCCTTAACATCCCCCTGGTAAGTGCAGCTATGGATACCGTGACCGAAGCCCGAACGGCCATAGTTATGGCCCAGGAAGGGGGCATGGGGATTATCCATCGTAACCTTTCCATTGAAGAGCAAGCCCAAGAGGTTCAGAAGGTAAAGAAATATGAAAGCGGTATGATTATCAATCCCATAACGGTTGAACCGGATCAAAAGGTGTGGGAGGCGTTGGAAATAATGCGCCGTCATAACATCTCAGGGCTTCCGGTGGTGAAGAAAGGAAAACTTGTGGGGATGGTGACCAAAAGGGACCTCAGGTTTGAGACGAGGCTTGATCTTCCGGTTTCAGAGGTGATGACCAAACTCGACAGATTAATTACCGTAAAAGAAGGAGTGGACCTTAACGAATGTAAGCTTTTGCTTCAAAAATATCGAATAGAAAAATTGCCCGTAGTAGATGAGGAGTTTAACCTAAAAGGGCTCATAACCTTCAAGGACTTGGAGAAAATGGAGGAGCATCCCAGTGCCTGTAAAGATTATTTGGGAAGGTTAAGGGTAGGGGCAGCAGTGGGAGCCACGGGTGATTTCAAAGAAAGGGCTTACGCTTTGGTTGAAGCAGGGGTTGACGTAATTGTGGTTGATTCCGCCCATGGTCATTCCAAAAACGTGATAGAGGCCATAAGATGGTTAAAATCCACCTTCCCCAACCTTGAAGTTATAGGAGGGAATGTGGCCACAAGTGAAGGAGCTCAAGCCCTCATTGAAGCAGGTGCGGATGCCATTAAGGTAGGCGTTGGTCCCGGGTCCATATGCACCACCAGGGTAGTGGCAGGAGTAGGGGTTCCCCAACTGAGCGCCATTTTGGAATGCGCCAAGGTGACTGAGAAGTATGACGTTCCCCTTATAGCCGATGGGGGTATAAAATACTCGGGGGATATAACGAAAGCCCTGGCAGCCGGGGCTTCGAGCGTCATGATAGGGAACCTTTTTGCCGGAACCGATGAAAGTCCCGGGGAAATGATACTCTTTCAAGGGAGGGCCTATAAGGTGTATCGGGGAATGGGATCCCTTGGGGCTATGAGGAAGGGAGCTGCTGATCGTTATGGTTATTCCGGAGAAGAAAGCAAGTTAGTGCCCGAGGGAATCGAAGGCCGAGTGCCTTATCGAGGATCTTTAGCCTTTTGCATCCATCAACTGGTGGGTGGCCTTAAGGCGGGAATGGGTTATGTGGGTGCTAAGAATATAAAAGAGCTCCAACAAAAGGCTCGTTTTATTAAGATCACTTATGCAGGATTAAGGGAGAGTCACGTTCATAACGTGATAATCACCAAAGAAGCCCCCAATTACTGGCTCGAAAGTGGCGAGTAAAAAAATAGAGAGAGTAAGGCAAATCCTCCGAGGAAAAGGCCTTGATGTGATTTTGTTTTTTTCTTCCGAAAACCTCATCTATTTAAGCGGTTATACCGGAGGAGAAGGGATTTTAGGCATAGCAGAGGATGAGGTTTGGCTTTTTGTGGATTTTCGGTACTTTGAGATCGCCCAAGAGGAAGTGAGGGATTGTGAGGTAAGACTTTTGAAGAAGGGCCTTAAAGAGGTCCGAGAGTTTTTGAGAGAGAGAAATTTAAAAAAAATAGGGCTTGAAGCCAAAGCGATAACTTTGTTCGAGTTCGAGCAGTTACATGACCCGGCCTTTAACTTCATCCCCCTTTCAAAAGAACTTGAGGCTTTGAGGGCGAAAAAGACACCGGAGGAAATCCGATTGATAAAAAAGGCCGTTGAGGTCGCCGAAAACGCGTTCAAGGAGGTACTGAAACTGGTAAAACCTGGGATTAGGGAGATAGAGATAGCTATTGAATTGGAATACCAGATAAAAAGTAGTGGATCTGAGTCATTGCCCTTCCAAGTGATCGTCCTTTCGGGAGAAAGAACCTCTTTACCTCATGGGGTACCTTCGGAAAAGGTCATCAAAGAGGGAGAGCTTCTAATTTTTGATTTCGGGGCCAGAATAGGGGGTTACGCCAGTGATGAAACCAGAACGGTCTTTTTAGGGGAAGTAGAAACAGAACTGAAGAGGATCTACGAAATAGTGAGAGAAGCTCAACAAAACGCCATTAAGGTGATTAAAGCCGGCCTTAGCTTTAAGGAAGTGGATAAAGCTGCCAGGAAATTGATAGAAGACGCAGGTTATGGTAACTTTTTTGGCCATGGGACAGGTCATGGAGTGGGATTGGCGGTCCATGAGTACCCTTCCCTTTCGCCTGACAGTGAAGGGGAGCTCCAAGAGGGAATGGTGGTAACAGTTGAGCCGGGAATTTATCTCCCCCAGAAGGGGGGAGTAAGAATAGAGGACTTGGTACTTGTAAAAGAGGATGGCGTAGAAATATTGACGAAATTAGATCATCATATTCGAATTTAAGGAGGCAAAATGGCGATCTCCACTTCGGATTTTAGGAAGGGTTTAAAGATCGAAGTGGAAGGAGAACCTTACGTAATAGTGGACTTTTTACACGTCAAACC
Source organism: uncultured Thermodesulfobacteriota bacterium (assembly GCA_964480925.1). Lineage (GTDB taxonomy): Bacteria > Desulfobacterota > B13-G15 > B13-G15 > B13-G15 > B73-G16. The sequence goes on along the minus strand of CAYZRR010000039.1, from coordinate 13,302 downwards.
TGGCAAAGGCCAGGCTTTTGTTCGAACTAAAATAAAGAGCCTCGTCTCCGGAAGGGTTTTGGAAAAGAACTTTCGCATAGGAGAAACTTTTAACGAACCCGAATTGGAGGAAAAAGAGGTCCAGTTTCTGTATAAGGAAGGCGATTCCTTTCATTTTTTAGATCTTGAGACTTACGAGGAGTTAAGTCTCACCCGACAACAATTAGGTGAAGCCGAAAATTTCATGCCCGAAAATTCCATGGTAAAAATCCTCTTTTATAAAGGGAAACCCATTGGGGTGGAACTACCTAATTTCGTGGAGTTAAAAGTCATAAGCACTACTCCTGGCATAAAAGGCGATACTGCACAAGGTGGGTCGAAGCCCGCCACTTTGGAAACAGGAGCCGTTATCCAAGTTCCTCTATTTATCCAAGAGGGTGATGTCGTAAAGGTGGATACCCGCACGGGTGAATACGTGGAAAGGGTGAGAAGGGATTAAAACTCTATTAAAACAGCCCTTACCGGAGAACCATCCATACCTTTAAGCCTTAAGGGGAAACCGATAAATAAGTACTTTCCAGGGGGAACGTCTTTTAAGTTTAACCCCTCGAAAAGTATTACCTCAGCCTCAAGGAGTTTTTTATGAACTTGGAAAGAAGGCGTACCGAATTCCTCAATAGAGACGTAATCGATCCCTATAAGCCTTATTTTTCTCTTTATCAAATGTTCCGCTGCTTCAAGGGTCAAATAGGTGTAATCTTTATAAAAAGATTTTAAGCTCATATATTCTGAATTTTTGGTTTTAAAAAGAACTCCTCTTATATCCTCTTCCAGTGAAAAAAGGTCTTCTACGGAGACTCTGCCCTTTTTAACCTCCAGAACTTGGACCATCTCGATAAACCGATAAAGAGGAATCTGATCTACCGTTTTTCCGTCTTTTAAAAAATGAAAGGGAGCATCCACATGACTTCCGGTATGAGTCCCCAAGTGTAATTCGTGCATATTACAGCCTGAACGCTCTATAGTACAAATAGGGAAGGCTTCGAAAGCCTTATCACCTGGATAATATGGCATAGGATCACCAATGGACGGTGAAAGATCATAAAGCCTTTTAAAGTTCAGTAACCTGCACATCAGGAGGAAGTTTTAACTCGAACATGTCAACTCCGAAAGAGGCCCCAAACTCAACTTTTAAGTAGTTGATAACGGAAAGCTCCCCGTTTTTTTCCTTCATCTCGATCTTTGTCGGAAACCAAAGGTTTTGATCTATCCAGATGCGAAGGGATTCGAGTTCCGGCAAATCCTTGGGATCCATCTCCACCAGAATCCCTTCTTTCTCCACACTCCGAATAACACCCCTTCTTTTTATCTCCTCCCAAGGCTTTTGAAGAAAATTGAGCCACTGGGAGAGCTTGGGATCTTTTGAAAGCATCACTACCTGAAGGACTTTGTCTTGCGGAAAGTATATTAACAATTGCTTTTCCTTAAGTAACGTTATGCTCTGGTGAGGGGGGAAAATGTCCATGCGGAATTTATCCGGCATTTGTAGCCAAATAAGCCCCTTCATTTCGATCTTCTCACCTTTAGGAAGAAATCTGGTATTTTCCATTTGGATATATATCTTTCCCGAGGATAAAACTTTTTGCTCTAACCTCTCGGCCACTTCTTCCACACTTAGGGCATAAAGAACGGCGGGAAATAAGAGAAATACAAGGATAAAGTACCATTTTTTCATGATCTTAATGATAAAGGGAGAGGGCTTCTTTTGCAATGCCCTCTCCCTCGATTTAACTTATTCCCACTCTATCCTTAAAAGATGGGTTGAACAAGAGATGCACGGATCGTAAGCTCTTACCAACATCTCTAACTTATGGGTGATTTCTTCCTTCGGCTTACCCAATAATTTGGGCAGATAGGCCTTTAAATCCTCCTCTATATTTTGGTGGTTTTCATTGGTAGGAACCACCAGGTTCGCTCCTTTAACCCTCCCTTCGTCGTCAAGCACGTACTCATGAATCAATAACCCCCGTGGGGCTTCAACGGCACCTACACCTCTTCCCGGTTTCCCTTTCCCTTTATACCAATTGGCTTTTGGTGGCCTTTTCAGCAACTCATCTATGATACGAATCGATTCCTCTATAGCATGAGCGCTCTCGACTATTTGAGCAATGTTGTTCATAAAGGTATTGTAACACCTTGGCTTAAGTCCTAGCTTTTCCGCGCACTCTTGAGCTAATGGCGAAAGGAGCTTGTAATTTATATTGAACCTCGCCAAAGCACCAACCATGTATGAACTTCTCAAGGATTTGGTCCTTTTAGCCGTCGAATAAGGGACGATAAACTCCTCGATCTTGTTACGATAATCCCTTAGGGGTGTTTTCTTATCCTCATCAGTCGAAGCTATTTGACCTCCATAAAAGGCATATTCGTTTGGATCGTAAAGGGCAATGTACTCGGTCTCCCTTTCAAAATCGGGTATCTCTAAGGTAGTACAAAAGTCCACTAAAGACTTGATATCACTTATGGCTTCCCTCAACCGGACCTGGAAATGCTTCAAAACCTCTCGATCGGGTACCTTTGTCCACCCTCCGACCACCGTATTAACCGGATGGGTAGTCCTTCCACCAATCGCATCGCTCATTTCGTTGGCCAAGCGATGTAAACGCACTATAGTAAGAAGTTCATCTTTGTGCGTTTTTGCTAAGGGTATCACATTGGGAACTCCCAAAAAATCAGGCAGAGCCAGATACCCCACATGAAGGATGTGACTCTGAAGGGTCTCAGCATGAAGCAGAAGCTTCCTTAAAAGGAGAGACTCTTCGTCAAGCACAATCTCCAAAGCATCCTCTATAGCTTGAAGCGCCGCAAAAGTATGGGCGATACTGCATATACCACAAACCCTCGAAACCAAATACGGAGCATCAGAATAATGATGCCCCCTTACCATGGCCTCAAAAAAGCGAGGAGCTTCAGGCACTTCCCAGCGCGTTTCTTTGATTTGCCCGTTTTCAACCTTAACTACGATGTTACCATGTCCTTCTACTCTGGTGACATGATGAACGTTTATTTCCAAATTCATTTCCCCACCTCCAAATAGCCCCAAAATAGCCTATATTTTTTCATAACATCCTCAAGATCAAGCCCATAAGTCGTCATCACTTCCTTATGGGCTTCCACATTGGGTTCATCTACAAGACCACGACAACCGATACATCTGGCGCCAAAAGAAGGACACCTGGCCCCACAGCCGGCTCTGGTAATAGGCCCTAAGCAAAAGAGCCCCTTTTCAAATACGCATATATTATTGGCCTTCTTACACTCCACACATACAGGATAATTGGGCAACCTCACCTCTTTGCCTAAAAGGAGAGCAGTTACTACCTGTAAAAATTCCTCCTTGTCAATCGGACACCCTGGAATCGCATAATCCACTTTCACTACCGCACTCAAGGGCCTCGCCAAAATGGAAGGAAACCAAGAGGCCTTATCGCCATAAACGTACCGTCTTACTTCCTCCTGATCCATTACGTTCTTATTGCAGTTAACCCCACCCAAATGGGCACAAGCTCCAAGGGCAATAAGGAACTTGGAATCTTCCCTTATCTTCTTTAACCTCTCTATCTCCTCCTCCCTGGTGATAGTTCCTTCCACAAAGGTCACATCATAAGGCCCCTCATGATGCTCACTACTTGCTTCCCTCCAAGAGACCACATCCACCATCTCTACCAAATCCAAAAGTTTTTCCTCAAGGTTAACGAGTTGCAATTGACATCCTTCACAGCACCCAAACTCAAATATCGCCACTTTTGGCTTCATCCTAATCCTCCTTTTAAATTGCCTCGGGCAATTCTTTTATTTCCGTGTACTTAAAAACTGGGCCTTCTTTACAAACGTAAAGCCCGTTTATCTGACAATGCCCACATTTTCCCACCCCACATTTCATATGGCGCTCAAGATCCACATATATCCGATCCTCAGGAATCCCCATATTGAAGAACTCCTTAAGGATAAACTTATACATAACCGGAGGACCTACCGTAATAGCGATGGTCCTTTGAGGGTTAACCTTTACAATCGGACACAAGGTAGTTATAACCCCCACATGCCCCTGCCACGTCTCATCACCCCGATCCACGGTGAGATAACACTGCCCTATACTTTTCATCAGATCGATCTCATCCTTAAATAGAATCTCCTTAGGTTCCCTTGAACCGTAAAGGATAGTTATTTCCCCGTAATCAGACCTTCTATCCATTAGATATTGAATAAAGGACCTCAAAGGAGCCATCCCTAACCCACCTGCCGCCAGAAGCAAATCTTGCCCTTTAGCCTCTTCCACGGGGAATCCTCGTCCATATGGCCCCCTTATCCCCACATAATCCCCAGGCTTAAGCTGGTGGATGGCATTTGTCACATTACCTATAGCCCTAACGCACATCTGAAACTCCGGACCCCTTGTGGGAGAAGAACATATACTGATGGGACATTCCCCTACCCCAAAAACCGAGACCTCCACGAATTGGCCCGGCTGATGATTCAAGGGTTCACCGTTCTCAAGCCTTAAAGTGAAAAGTTTTTCCCTTGCCGTAAGTTCCTTAACCTCAAGAATTTTCGCTAATTTGGGCTTATAAGCTAAATCCATCTCCATACCTCCAATTAAATCCGATTGTAAACCCCATTATAAACTTCAACGGGATTAATCTTAACCAAACAATGCCTTGTACACCTTCCACAACCCACACAACCCACCTTCCCATAACGATCCAATAGATACTTGCCCTTTCTGAGAAAACGGTGGCGAAGCCTTTGAACCGTTGTGGGCCTAAAATTCTCACCTCCTGCCACCTTGGCAAAGTCTACAAGCATACACCCATCCCATGTTCTGAACCGCACACCTTCTTTAAGGTTTATCTCCACTTTATCCCTCACATCAAAACAATAACAGGTAGGACACACCAAATTACAAGAACCACAGGAGAGGCACTTTTTCGCAACCTCCTCCCAAAACGGGCTATCGTAGCCCTTCCACAACACCTTCGGTAATTCATTTTTATCCATCTTCAATTTTTTGAAGAAGTTCTTCTCTCGTTCCTCATAGGCCTTTTTCAAAAGACTCTCTTCCTCCGAGGAGGCCTCTTTTCCTTTCCCATACTTTTGAATTAAGGAAGCTCCTTTATCACTACCGGGTTTGAAAAAATAAAGATCATTTACCTTGGTCACCAAAATGTCAAAACCTTTTTCTGCGTTTAAAGTGCCCATGTCTTTACAGAAACTGAATTCATCACAAGGAGCCATACAATCCATCACAATGAAAACGAAGTTATCCCTTCGCTTCTTATAAAGCATATCCAAAGGATCACCTAAAAAGGCATCGTCCAAAAGGGAAAGCGAATTCAGATCACAAGGCCTCATCCCAAAAAGGACCGTCTGAGGAACCTCCTCCGAGAGGACTTCCACTTGAGGAACTTCAGCCCGCTTGAACTTCAGATAGTCCTCATAGGGGGGAAGGAGAAAATTTTTCACCGGATAAATGGCAATCGAATAATCAAATACGACCTCCTTCACCTCCTCTAACGGTTTAAAGACAAAAAAGCCGTTCTCTGCTACCGGAGCTATAACTCGATAATCCCTTTTTACACCTTCTAAAAACTCATACCCCTCTTCCTTTTTCATTACCCTCAAAGACATCATCCTTCCTCCTTTATTCGCTTACGATGTGATTATCTTCACAAATTCCCCCAAAAATGTCAACCCCCTATTTTGCCTTAACTTGATCTATCAAAGGGAGGCAAGTAAAATGGATCGCGGGAGGGTGTATATAATGGCTAAAACGTTTGAAGAGATCAACGAGAAGATAAAGCGAGGCGAAGCAGTGGTGGTAACCGCTGAAGAAATGGTGGAGATAGTAAGGTCAAAGGGAGTAGAAAGAGCAGCCAAAGAGGTCGATGTTGTTACTACCGGCACCTTCGCCCCCATGTGTTCTTCTGGGGCTTTTTTAAACTTCGGTCACACTCGCCCGAGGATAAAAGCCCACCGGGTATGGATAAATAATGTACCAGCTTATGCGGGGCTTGCTGCGGTTGACATTTACATAGGTGCCACTGAACCCACCGTGGATGATCCCTTAAACAAGATACATCCTGGCACCTTTGAATATGGAGGGGGGCATGTAATCGAGGATTTGGTCTCCGGCAAGAAGGTAAAATTGGTCGCCGAAGGTTATGGAACCGATTGCTATCCTAATCGGCGAGTGGAAATGGAGTTAACGCTTTGGGATTTTAAAGATGCCTTTTTATTTAATCCGAGAAATTGTTATCAAAATTACAATTGTGCCATTAATCTTTCGGATCGCATGATTTACACTTACATGGGCGTCTTAAAACCTAAGGGCGGTAATGTGAGTTATTGTAGTAGTGGTCAATTAAGTCCCCTGCTTAAGGACCCATTTTATCGTACCATAGGGATCGGAACGCGAATCTTTTTGGGAGGAGCTGAAGGTTATGTGGTTTGGCATGGTACCCAACACAACCCAGAGGTGCCTCGAAGCGAAAAGGGCGTTCCTTTGGGGCCCGCTGGTACATTGGCAGTTATTGGGAATTTAAAAGAGATGAGTCCCAAATGGCTTAAGGGGGCCAGTATCTTAGGATATGGCCCGTCTCTTTTTGTGGGCATCGGGATACCCATCCCGGTCCTTGATGAAGAAATGGCCTATTATACGGGTCTTGGCGATGATGAACTTTTTACGCAGATAGTGGATCTCGGCTACGATTATCCCCAAGGTGAGGTAAAACCCTTGGGTTATGTGAGTTACAAAGAGTTAAAAAGCGGGACCATCCGCTTCCAAGGCAAAGAGATCCCTACTTTCCCCCTTTCCAGTTATAAAAAGGCCAAGGAAATAGCGGAAATCCTAAAAGGATGGATAAGGGAGGGAAAATTCCTTTTGGGCATCCCTCAGAAGCTTTTGCCCTCGAAACGATAAAAATTTGAAAGACTCCGCTTTAACCCTTAAACTATCATCGGGAGGAGAATCATGGAAAAAATACCGGATTATAAGGAACTTGAAAGGGAGTTGAATAAGTATTTGGAAAAGAAATACGGAGATAAGATCAGGCTTGTGGTATCCACGCTCGAACCAAAGGTCTTCATACAGGATAAGACCTACAAAACAGAAAGGCGAAAGCTTCCTATTGATTTTGACATAAAACCTGAGGAGCTGATAGCTTATTTAAACACCTTTATCATAAAACAGGACAAGGCCAAAGAAATACTCGCCACCAAGATCTGCACCCACTATAACCGCATAAAATATTACCTATCCAGGGGAAAGGAACCCACGGGATTGGGGAGCGTGAAGAATAACATAATACTCATTGGCCCAACTGGGGTGGGAAAAACCTACATGGTTAGGCTGATAGCGGAAAGGATTGGAGTACCTTTCGTTAAAGCTGATGCTACTAAATTCAGCGAGACTGGTTACGTGGGAGGCGATGTGGAGGATTTAGTACGAGAACTTGTGATCGAAGCTGATGGAGATGTGGAAAGAGCACAATATGGGATCATTTATATTGATGAGATAGACAAAATAGCCTCAAGCGGAAACGTAATAGGCCCCGACGTATCCCGTACAGGGGTTCAGAGAGGACTCTTAAAATTGATGGAAGAGACCGAAGTGGAACTTAAACCCTCTAACGATCCTCTCTCTCAATGGGAAGCCATCGAACAATGGCGACGTACGGGGAAAAGGCAGAAAAGAACCATTAACACAAGGCACATCTTGTTTATCGTAAGCGGAGCCTTCAATGGGTTAGAGGACATTGTGCGCCGCCGCTTAAAAAAAGAGGGGATCGGTTTTGCTCAAGAGGTGAGGTCAAAAGAGGAACGATTTGAATATTTAAAACATGTGACGCCCGAAGACCTGATCGAATACGGCTTTGAATCGGAGTTTGTGGGGAGATTACCTGTGATTGCGGTTCTTGAACCCCTCGGGATAGAAGACCTTTATTCCATCCTCAAAAACCCTAATAATCCTCTAATTGTCAATAAAAAACGTGACTTTCGAGCCTATGGGATAGAAGTGGTTTTTGAAGACGGCGCCTTATGGAGAATAGCCGAATTGGCTTATGCCCAAAAGACAGGGGCGCGAGGACTTGTGAGCGTATTGGAAAACGTGCTCTTAAAATATGAGAGAAAACTGCCCTCAAGTAACATCAGACACCTTTTGGTAACCAGGGAATTGGTGGATAACCCTGAAGCGGAATTGGAAAAGTTATTACGTAACCCTCTCGATGAAAACTATCTTAAACGCTTTGAAGATGCTCTCCGCAAAGAAAAAGAGGACATAAAGAATTATATTTTATCAAGAAAAGCCGAATTTGAATCACAATATGGCCCACTTTTTGAAGGAGAAAGGGTTGAGTTGTTGGTGAATAAACTCCTTCAAGGGGAGGATGACTTTAATAGTGCCCTTGAAGACATGTGGCGCTCTTATAAGCAAATAAGGACTTTTGAAAGGGCATTTAAGGATCGTTACGGTATTGATATAACCTTTGACCAAGGAGCGGTAGATTATCTGCTTAAACTCTTATACACAGGTGAAAGAAACTCCAGGGATATTTTTTTGTATCTTGAAAGCATCTTAGAACCAGCTTTAAGGATTATTTCTGAACGTGTACCTATCACTAATTTGGTGATACCAAAAGAAGGGGTCGAAAACCCCGAAACCTATCTCAACGAATTAATGCAAAAATTATCAAAGGCTGATTATCGGAGGCATTAATTATGAAGGATTACTATGAGATCCTGGGAGTAAACCGAGACGCGACTCTTGACGAGATAAAGAAGGCTTATAGGCGTTTAGCTTTAAAATACCATCCTGATCGTAATCCAGGGGACAAAGAGGCGGAGGAGAAGTTTAAGGAAATAAATGAAGCCTATGCGGTATTAAGCGATCCTGAGAAACGGCGACAATACGATATGCTTGGGGCACAAGCCTTCAGTCAGCAATACACGCAAGAAGACATCTTCAGGGGGTTTGACATAGGGGATCTGCTTAAGGATTTGGGGTTTGGTACCTCCGATATCTTCTCCTTCATATTCGGTACGCCTTCGGTAAGGAGGGTAAGGTTCAGAAGGATTGGTGAAGGGTTTGGGGACGTTGATTTCTTTACTGAAGCCTCAAGGAAGGGACAAGACATAGAGACCGAGGTTTACGTGACGCTTGAAGAGGTATTAAATGGCACTGAAAGGACACTGCAATTACGGATGCCCGATGGCACGCAAAAGGAAATCCTTGTGAAAATACCTCCAGGCATAAAAGATGGGCAAAAATTACGGCTTGCGGGAAAAGGCGGTCCAGGAATTCCTCCGGGTGATTTATACGTCAAGGTCAAGATACTCCCCCATCCTTTATTTCGCCAGGAGGGTGATGATCTTTACCTCGAAAAGGAGATCAATTTCAGCGAAGCCTGTTTGGGGACCACAATAGAGGTTCAAACCCTGGATGGTCCCAAAAGGGTCAAAGTTCCTCCCGGAACCTCCTCTGGAACAAAGCTCAGGCTTAAGGGGTTGGGACTTCCTAAGCTTAAGGAAAGCGGAAGGGGCGATCTTTATGTTGTTATAAAGATACGAGTTCCAAAAACGCTTTCTCCTGAACAGCGCCAATTGGTGGAAGCTTTGCAAAAGGCGGGACTTTAAAAGGGAGGTAAGGATTTAATTTTCAAAATCCTTAAAAAGGGCATTTGAGAATCGGCGTAAAATTCTCTTAAAACTTCCCTTATTTTAAGGCCACTCTTCAACTTGTAAAGGCAAGTCCTTCCTCTTTTGAGGAAGTTCTCTTCAACATGATCCATTACTTCTTCTATCGGGGGCAAATCCTCCTTTTTAAAGGGGCGAATTTCAACGCCTTCCTTTTTTACCGAAAAGGTATTAAAGCCTTCGGCAATTTCTTCGGGAATTGAAACCAAGTAAACATCTTCTTCAAAAAGTTGATGGAGGGGCCTCCAATCCTCCGCCTTTTCTTTCACCTCTATCACCTTCAGACCCTCAGGAAGTGAGAGATTGATTTTCGTCTTAAACTCTTGGGGTAAACATGATTCTGAAAGTTCAACATCAAAGTACTCGCATAAGCTTTCAATCCCTACGGGCAGAGCTTGTCCGAAACTTACTTTGGGATGAGGGCTTAAACCCTGAGAAAACTTAAGGGGCAAACCCGTTCTCCTTAAGGCCTTAAGAATCACACCCACCATTTCAAGGTGCCCCAAAAACCTCATTATTCCGAGTTTATAAAACCTTACCCTTAGGACCATACTGTACTTTCTTTGAGAAAGTAGAAACCCTTTTGGAGGAGCGTTATTGGTTAAATGAAAAGAATGGACAATTTTTACGCTTATGTCCTCTGAACAGCAACCGCATCTTTTACAATTGGGTTCACAAGGAGGAGTGAGCCTCCCCTGGTGGGAGTTTTGCCTTTCTCTGAGGAGGTACTGCTTTCTTACTCCACTTTGGAGATGATCCCAGGGCAAGATTTCTTCTTCTTTTCTCTCCCTCAGGTAAGACTCCGGATCAAGACCTGTCTTTAAAAAGGCTTCTTGCCATTTTTCCCATTTCAAGTGTTCGGTCCAACCATCAAGCCTACAACCGAGCTTAAAAGCCTCCAGCAGCACCTTTCCCAAACGTCTATCACCCCGAGAAAAAACCCCTTCTAAAAAGCTCATCTTAGGATTATGCCATTTGAAGCGAATTCCCTTTCCCCTCAACAGGTTCCTTAACAAACTATACCTCTCCTCTATCTCCTTAATCCCCAGCATCCTTTCCCATTGAAAGGGGGTATGAGCCTTTGGAACGAAAGCGCTTACGCTCACGTTGATCTGCCCCCCAAACCGAGAGAGCTTCTTGGCGAGGTTCGCTATTCCCCTCACATCCTCTTCGGATTCGCTCGGAAGGCCTATCATAAAGTAAAGCTTCACGTGTCTCCATAAGTTCTCAAAGGCCCTTTTAACGGTTAAGAAAATCTCTTCCTCCGAGATGACTTTGTTTATCACCTTTTGGAGTCTCTCACTAGAGGTTTCCGGCGCTAAGGTTATGCCTGTTCTTTTAACTTGAGCTAAGGTTTTTAAGATTTCTTGAGAGATCGTCCCTACCCTCAGAGAGGGAAGAGAAAGGGCGATTTTTGAAGTACCATACCTCTGAAAAAGACATAAAAGAAAAGACTCAAGAAAACTACAATCACCAACGCTTAAGGCAAGAAGCGATATTTCGTCATAGCCAGTGTTTCTGATAGCTTCATCGATGATCTCAAGGAGCCGTTTGGGATCCCTTTCTCTAAAAGGTCGATAAATAAAACCGGCTTGACAAAAACGACATCCCCTTATACAACCTCTGGCAATTTCAACGCTTAACCTTTCATGAACCACTTTCGAGAGGGGCACTATTGGCCTTGAAGGAAAGGGAAAGGAGTCCAGATCCTTTAATATCCTTCTTTCTACTTTAGCATATCCCTCTTTTAGAGGCCGTATTTCTTTTACCTCATGTCCTTCCCAACGAATTTGGAAAAAAGAAGGAACGTATACACCAGGAATCCCCGAAAGGGCCTCTAATAAATCTTCCTTCTTACCTTTGGCTTCTCTCCAAAGTTTATAAACCCTTATTAACTCCGGCAAAACCACTTCTCCATCACCAAGCACAAAGGCATCAACAAAATCCGCTAAGGGTTCAGGCTGCATAGCTAGAGGTCCCCCCGCAATTACCAGGGGCATATCCCGATCCCTTTCCGAACTCAAAAGCGGAATGCCTCCCAAATCCAGCATGTTGAGAAGGTTCGTGTAGTTTAATTCGTACTGTAAGGAAAACCCCAGAATATGAAACTCACGCAAAGGTATTCGGGCTTCTATACTTAAAAGGGGAAAGCCATTTTCCCTAAGCTTTTCCTCCATATCCGGCAAGGGAGCAAATGCCCTATCACACATCACTTCTTCCATGGAGTTTAAAAGGTGGTACAAGATCTGAAGCCCTATATGGGACATTCCAACCTCATAGAGATCTGGAAAACACAGACAAAAAAGGATCTTTCCCTTCGGGTCCTTTTTATATAGGTTGAATTCATGATCGATGTAAGAGGAAGGCCTTTTTACCAAAGGAAGCAGTCTTTCATACATGGCAGAAACATTATAGAATCTCTTTCAAATGATAAAAGTAGTATATCACCCCCTTTTCGAAACCCATTATCCAACAGCCCAGGTGGAATCCCCCGAAAGGGTCCAGGTGATAAAAAGAGAACTCGAAAACTCCTTCCCTTTTGTTGAGGCCCAAGAGGCAACTGAAGAGGATGTGCTCCTCGTTCATACCCCTCAACTTGTCTCGAGGGTAAAGGAAATCACTAACCTTTATAAAGTGGCCCTTATGGCAGTCGGAGGAGCCATTTCGGCCTCAAGGATCGCCCTGCGCGGAGAAAAGGCCTTTGCCCTCATCAGACCCCCTGGCCATCATGCGAGGCGCGATTTCCATTGGGGCTTTTGTTTTTTCAACAACGTGGCCATCGCAGTTAAAAAGCTCCTTGATGAGAAGGTGATAAAAAGCGCCATGGTTCTCGATATAGATCTTCACTATGGAGATGGAACTGCCGATATTTTCTCCTCTTGTGATGAAGTAAGGGTGATAAACATCCAAGAGGATGATCCCCATGATTTTCTCCGAGAAACCGAAAAGGCCCTTGGGAGTCTCAAAGAAGACTTATTGGCCCTCTCGGCTGGCTTTGACCGCTACAAGCTTGATTGGGGAAGAACGCTCGATATGGAAGATTATTACCGCTTAGGAAAGCTCATTTATGAAGCCACCATTACTCTTCCTTGTTTTGCGGTCTTAGAGGGCGGTTATTACCTTCCTCATTTGGGAAAAGTGGTAAGAAGGTTTTTGGAGGGGTTAAGTGGTCAATAAAATCAAAGAGGCTTTTTTAAACCTTTCTCAAGCAATAGAGAAGATATTAGAGGAACAGAGTGAAGAACTCCAAAGAGCAATAGACCTGGTTTATAAAACCCTTAAAGAAGGAAAAAAAATCCTTCTTTTTGGAAACGGCGGAAGCGCCTCTCAAGCCCAACATCTGGCAGCGGAGTTCATCAATCGGTTGAAACTGGAACGAAAAGCCCTTCCCGCTTTGGCTTTAAATACTGACGGATCGGTCCTTACCAGTATAGGAAATGACCGCGATTTTTCCCTGGTATTCTCCCGCCAAATAGAGGCCTTGGGATCCGAAGGGGACCTTGCTTGGGCCTTAACCACAAGTGGAGATTCTCCTAATGTCATTGAGGGATTAAAAAAGGCAAGGGAAAA
>CAYZRR010000038.1:0-3358 GCA_964480925.1 uncultured Thermodesulfobacteriota bacterium | reverse complement strand
ACCGTTCCAAATGGAAAGGTTCCTATAGTCTTATGGGCCGAAGGGGCACAATGAAGGCCAGGCCGTGAGAGGATGTTATACTTTTCATCAAGAAGATATGAGACCTCTGAGGGGCTTTTTCCTTCCACGTTAAAGGAGACGATTCCTATTTGCTTTTTGGGATCCAAGGACCCATATAATTTTACTCCTTTTATCTCCTTGAGGCCTTCAAGCAGTTTTAAGGTCAGTTTTTCCTTTTTCTCCATTATCCGGTTAATGCCCTCTTTCAATATAAACCTCACTCCTTCACCCAGACCCGCAATACCCGGAGTATTTGGCGTTCCACTCTCGTATTTATCGGGAAGAAACTCGGGCTGTTCTTCCTCTTCGGACTTTGATCCCGTCCCCCCTCTCATTAAGGGCTCTATCTTCTCTTCGAGGCCCTCGGTATTTATCACCAGTCCTCCTGTTCCTTGAGGCCCAAAAAGCCCTTTATGACCCGTAAAGGCTAAAAGGTCAACCGGTAATTCCCTAAGGTTTATGGGGATCGTTCCCGCAGATTGGGCAGCGTCAAGCAAAAGGGGAATCCCGTGATCTTTAGTGATCTTAAGAATCTCCTCAACCGGCATAACGGTCCCAGTCACATTTGAAATGTGAACAAGAACTACCAATTTCGTGTTTTTTCTTATGCTTTTTAAAAGATCCCGAGGATCTATCTCCCCTTTTTCAGAGGCCCTAATTTGAGTCACCTCAACTCCTTTTTTCTCAAGGTCTCTTAAGGGCCTCATCACCGAATTGTGTTCCATACTGCTGGTTATCACGTGATCACCCGGTTTAAGGAACCCGTAAAGCACCAGGTTCAGGGCTTCGGTCACGTTTTTGGTGAGTATTATTCGCTCGGGATCCTCAAGACCAAAAAGCTCGGCCAAGGCCTCCCTCGTTTGGTAAATGATCCTTGCCGCTTCAATGGCAAGCTTATGACCTGACCTTCCCGGATTGGCCCCATATTTTTCAATGGCTTTTCTTATTGCCTCAACTACACCCTGTGGCTTTGGCCATGAGGTGGCAGAATTATCAAGGTAAACTAGTTCCATCCCCAAAGACCTTTATCCTCCCAGATCCTTCCTTAACCTCTCCTATAACCCACCCCCTCTCTCCCCGCTTTTTTAGTTCGTCAAGTAAAAGGGAGACTTTTTCTCTTGGCACTGCCATCAAAAGCCCCCCGGAGGTTTGAGGGTCAAAAAGGAGGTCTATTGTTACCTCGTCGACCCCGCAAAAATCCACCATATGAGACCTGAAGTTCTTATTTCGATAAGCCCCACCCGGAACAAGCCCCATTTTAGCAAAATAAAAGGCCTCTTCAAAAATTGGAACCCGAGGGGCATATACATAAAAATCAACCCCTGTTCCCTCCACCATCTCACACATATGCCCTAAAAGCCCAAAGCCTGTAATATCCGTACAAGCATTAACCCCTATCTCCACCATTACTCGCGAAGCCTCTTTGTTCAACGTGGCCATAACCTCCGAGACTTTTAGAATGGTCTTTTCCTCCGCCATCTGAGCTTTTATGGCAGTAGCAATAATCCCGGTCCCAATTGGCTTAGTCAATACCAAAAGATCCCCTGGCTTTGCCCCTTGGTTCCTAACAATCTTTTGGGGATGAACGATTCCTGTGACCGAAAGTCCGTATTTCACTTCCGGATCCTCAACCGAATGCCCTCCCACCAAAACAACCCCCGCTTCTTCGAGCTTTTTAAGCCCTCCTCTGAGGATCTCCTTGAGGATTGAAAGCTCAAGATCACGGGGGAAACAAACGATATTCAAGGCCGTGATCGGCTCTCCTCCCATGGCATAGACGTCTGAAAGCGCATTGGCACAGGCTATCTGCCCAAACCAGAAAGGATCATCCACGATAGGGGTAAAAAAATCGACCGTCTGAACCAAAGCCAAATCCTCACTTAAAAGATACACACCTGCATCATCAAGCTTCTCAATCCCCACAAGAAGCCTTCCGTTTTTAGGTACTGGAAGGTCTTCCAGGATCTTCCCCAGATCCTCTGGACCCAATTTGGCAGCTCACCCTGCGCTTTTTGAACATTCGGTAAGCCTTTTCATTAAACCTCCTTTTTCTTTTTTTTAGCCCTTATTTTCGTAACCCCCCCTTCCTCAACCATTTCTATGATCTCATGACCTTCCGATAAAAGAAACCTTTTAACGTTCTCCCGAGAAGGTGGATAATCCAAAATGATCTCAAGGATCTCACCTTCGACTATTTCCTCAATGGCCTTTTTGGTCTTCAAAACCGGCATAGGGCAAACCTCACCCCTCACATCCAACGTCTTCATCCTAAAACCTCCTAAGCAAAAATGGAACTAACAAAAGGCCCTATAAACTTGTGAAAGATCAAAGCCCCAACGGCAAACCCCAAAAGGTAAGCCATAGCGCTTATTGATCCCTCTGCCGCCATTACATGTTGCCTAAAGGGGCAACCTCCAGCCAAAACCCCCAAAAACCCAAGCCCAAACCCCCCTATTATGGCCAGCACTAAATGAGCCACCACATTCGGCGAAAAGCTTATCGGATCACCCGGAACGGGTAAAAGGGGATGAACTTGAGCCTGAAGACCCATCGTTGACCATTTGGCTAGAAAAACGGATTTCCCATTCAAAAACCAGGGAAAGGTCTTCAACGCAGAACTAAAAGGCTTCAAAACCAAAAAACCCAAGAAGGCTCCCAACAAAAACCCGAAAAGCCCCTTCAATAACCTACTATCCCTTATCAGGTAATAATCCCTCATACCCCCAATGGTACAAAACCTAACCCTCTGCCCAAGCCATCCGAAGATCAAACCCAAAATAAAGGTAGCCCAAACATGCATCTTACCCCTCCTTAAGCGCTTCTTTTCAAAACCTCACTTCCCACAATAACCCCAACCAAAATCATCCCTAAAGCAATTATGGCCGTTAAATCCAAATAAGCGCTCTTTAAAGCAGTCCTCAAGGGACATCCCCCCATCAAAAGGGCTGAAACCATAACCCCCATCCCTATAAAGAATTCCGAAAGGGGTCTCTGAGGACCAAATTTCATACTCCTCAACTTAAATTCCCGATTAACTAAAGCCGAAAGAAAGGCCCCCACCAAAATCCCCACTATCGTGAAAACGGGAAGGACCTTCGAAACATCAGCCCCTAAAAACTTCGGCACCCCTTCCGAAACCCCATAAATGGGCCAAATCCTTATAAAAACCCAATTGACCAAATCCCGCATATGACAGGCAATACAAACCCCATACGCAGGAGGCGGTAAAACCTTAAAAAAGGCCTGCACCACCGCTGCCCCAACCCCTACAATTAACCCTACCCAAAAAGGCGACATC
>CAYZRR010000037.1:0-11865 GCA_964480925.1 uncultured Thermodesulfobacteriota bacterium | reverse complement strand
TCTCTCAAAGCTCCAATGCGGTTAAGAAGAAGTCGAGTATCTACTGCCTTTGTCTTATCCCTCAATAGATTTAAAAGAGGGGAACCCTCTAATTTTTGAAGTTCTGAAGTTATACCCTGAAAATATCCTGCCATTGCGATTACATTTCTTTTTTTCTCATTAATGCTCTCTCTTAGCTTTGACAAACTAAACCAAACCCTAAACCCATATATCCCTGTTAATAAAGCTAAAAGCAAAAACAAGATCGCTATTTTTCTAAAACGTTTCTCTAACCTTAGGGGTTTCTGGACCTTTGGATATTTTATAGAAAAGCCAAGAAGCTCCTTTTCTTTGCCTTTGAGCTTTAAGAACATCTCCTCAGGTCTTTTGTAATCTACTATCCTATAAGGGAAATTAAGCCCATTAAGGTCTTTAACCCGCCCAATTATGAGTAGCACTTGGGGTCTGATTCTTAGGGTCTGCTGGCAATAATTGTAAACCATATTCAAAACTGTTACATCATTCTCAGAAAGCCCTTCTTCTTCACCCTCATAGATCCTTTGAAAAAGGAATTCCTTACCACTAAATACATATAGAAATCGATTTTTGCCTTTAAGAAAAACCAACATTTTGTCCTTTTCAGCCTCTTCTTCGATTAGCAGGATAAAAGCAGAAAAAAGCGGGCAAACCCTCTCTATATTGAATCCCCTTTTAATTAAAGGAGAAAATACTTCCTCTATCTCATCCTTGTCAAAAAGATAAACTCTCATTCCTTTTTTCTCTTCGTCAATTACTTGATAAGCAAATGGCATATCCTCAGCTTTTAAGCCCCTTTTTCTTATCTCAGTTAAGAGGATGGCTTCTCTGGCTTTTTTGTTTTTAATCAAGCGTGAAGGAATAGAAACCCAGAAACTGGAGACCTTTTCCAAATGGGTTAATACCACTTCAACCTTCAAAAAACCTTTCAATTCGTAAAGGCTCATCTCCGCAATACAAATGCCCTTTTATTCATTGTGGGAAGATAATACCAAAAATTTCTTTCCTCTTAAACATTTTTGCCCCAAATTTAGCTTGACGCCCTTTTATGATCATTTTAAAATTAAACCAAATTTCACTAAAGGAAAGTATCAAATGCTACGCCGGGTCACCGTGAGTGATAGTGAGAAGTGTGTGGGGTGTCAATGTTGTATGTTCGCGTGTGCCAGAAGAGAGGGGACAGGGTTATCTAAAGCGAGAATTGGCGTTCGTTCGGTGGGAGGGATGGAGAGGGGGTTTGTTATCGTTAAGTGCAGGGCTTGTATAGATCCTCCTTGCCTTAAAGTATGTCCAACTTCGGCATTAAGGCTTCGTGAAGAAGGAGGTGTTATCTTGGAAGAGGAGAGATGTATAGGTTGCGGGCACTGCAAAATTGCATGTCCTATAGGTTGTGTTTTCTGGGACGAAGAAAGTAACAAACCGATGATATGTAATCAATGTGGGTATTGTATAGAGTTTTGCCCCTATGGGGTCTTAAAGATGGAGGAAAAGGATGCTTGAGAATGACCCTTTGGCGAATGTGCTTTATATAGATCTATCTAAAAGGCGTTTTTGGACGAAAAGAAGGGAGGATCTTTTTAAGGAGTACTTGGGAGGAGTAGGGGCAGGAATAAAATTGCTTGAAGAAGAATGCCCTTCTGGAGCCGATCCCTTAGGTCCCGAAAATGCCATCGTTTTTACGGTAGGACCTCTAACGGGGCTTTTCCCTTTAGCTTCAAAGACGGTGGCCCTTTTTAAATCGCCCCATACGGGGAACCTCGGGGAAAGTCATGCTGGAGGAAGAAGCGCCATAGCCATAAGGATGGCTGGCTATGGGGCTATTGTGATTAAGGGAAAAAGTGAAACCCCAGTTTATTTGGCGATCCACGGGGAGAAGGTATTTTTCAGGGATGCTTCTGCCCTGTGGGGAATAGAGAGTTCTTATACCGTTGGAAGGATTTTACGGGAAGCGGAACCGGGAAGCGGGATGAGGACCATAATGAGGATAGGCCTTGCGGGTGAGAAGAAAGTGAGTTATGCCACTGTGGTCACCGAGACATATAGGCATTTTGGTAGGCTTGGCTTAGGAGCAGTTTTTGGGAGCAAAAATCTTAAGGCACTGGTTATAAGCGGAAGAAGATCGCTTCCTGTGAAGGACCATTCCCTTTATCGGAAACTTTATCGAAAGGTTTGGGATGAAGCCGTTGATTCCACCTTGATGAAGAAGTATCACGATCTTGGCACAGCCGAAAACGTTTTACCCCTTAATAGCCTCGGAGGACTTCCTACCAGAAACCTTCAAGCTTCGCGTTTTGAAGAGGCGGAAAAGCTTTCGGGCGAAAGGTTGTTGGAAGCCTTCCTGGGTAGGAGGCTTGCCTGTGCGCATTGTCCTGTGGGTTGTATTCACATTGCTGCTTTGCGCGAACCTTATGAAGAGGATCCTTATTTTTACCGCACAAGAATGATCTCCTATGATTATGAACCCCTTTATGCCTTGGGATCGATGCTCGGAATCTCCCGGACAGAGGGGTTTTTGAAGTTGCTGGATAAAATCGAAACATGGGGACTTGACGCAATGAGTACGGGGGTTGTGCTCGCGTGGCTTACAGAAGCACAGGAGCGGGGGCTTGTAAGTGAAAAGGAAACGGCAGGGCTTAAATTCTCGTGGGGTGATTATGAGAGTTACATTAAAGCTGTGGAGTTTATCCTCAGAAGACCAACTCCTTTGTATGAAGCCTTGGGAAAAGGCGTGGAATATGCTTCAAGTCTTTTTGGAGGAAGGGATTTCGCTTTGGCTTTCGGTGGTAATGAAATGCCAGGCTACCACACCGGACCTTGCGCTCATTTGGGTTACTTGATAGGTTCCCGACACAGCCATTTGGATGGGGCTGGTTACAGTTTGGATCAAAAATGGCCCAAGGGGAAGCCTTTAACTCCACAGAATGCAATTGATGAATTGGTGAAAGAGGAAAGCTGGCGTCAGGTACTCTCAAGCCTTGTGGTGTGCTTTTTCGCAAGGGGCATCTACCGTCCAGAATTGATAAAGGAATTGTTGGAAACATTGGACATCTCCCTTGATGAAGATGAACTCACGAAGCTTGGGCGTAAAATTCTCCAAGAAAAGTTCAAATTCAAAAAAAGAGAAGGCTTCTCCTTTGATAAATTGAGGATCCCCAGAAGGATATTTGAAACTCCTACACCTTTAGGGATATTAAGCGAAACCTTCTTTGAAGAAGCCTTAAGATATGCAAAAGCTCTTTTTGAGGAAGAGGGTATTTAATGAAGATTGAGTCGCTTTTAAAAGAAGAACGCCTTTTTGAAGCTTCGGAAGAGATAAAAAAGGAGGCCTATATAAAGGACATTGAGCATTACCGTGAGCTCCATCGAAAAGCCCTAGAAGACCCTGAGACGTTTTGGGGCGAAATAGCGGAAGAGGAACTTACGTGGTTTGAAAAGTGGAAAAAGGTATCTGAAGGCGATTTCGAAAGGCTTAATATCAAGTGGTTTATCGAGGGTAAACTTAACCCCGCTTATAATTGTGTTGACCGCCATTTGACAAGTTGGTGCAGGAACAAGGCTGCTTTGATCTGGGTAGGGGAACCCGTAGGGGAGTGGAAAGTTTTCACCTATTCCCAACTTCATTATCTTGTATCGAAGTTCGCCAACGTCCTTAAGGCTCTTGGAGTAAAAAGAGGAGATAGGGTGGCTATTTATTTGCCGATGATACCTGAAGTAGTTATAGCGATGCTCGCTTGTGCTCGTATTGGAGCGATTCATAGCGTTGTTTTTAGCGGTTTTTCTCCGGAGGCCTTGAGGGGAAGAATTGAAGATGCCCAAGCGAACCTCCTGGTCACCGCTGATGGTTATTACCGAAACGGAAGGATAATAAAAGCTAAAGAAAATGCCGATGAGGCTTTAAAGGACTTAGCAAACGTTAAGCAGGTAATTGTAGTAAAGAGAGCGGGGATCGAAATACCTTGGGTAGAGGGCAGAGATCTTTGGTTTCATGAGCTAATGGAAAAGGCTTCAAGTGAATGTCCGTGCGAAGTAATGGATGCGGAAGACCCACTTTTTATCCTTTACACCTCTGGCAGTACAGGAAAACCCAAGGGAGTGGTCCATTCCACAGGTGGTTATCTCGTTTATGTGGCACGAAGTCTTAGATGGGTATTTGACATAAAGGAAGACGATGTATTTTTCTGCACGGCGGATGTGGGGTGGGTTACGGGCCATAGTTATGTGGTATATGGCCCACTTTGTCTCGGTACCACAACCCTTATGTATGAAGGGGTTCCCACTTGGCCAGAGCCTGATCGTTATTGGAGGATTATTGAGGAATGGAAAGTCACAAAGTTTTATACCGCTCCTACCGCTTTGAGGGCTTTGATGAGAGAGGGCGATAAGTGGGTAGAAAAATGTGACCTATCAAGTCTCAAAATTCTGGGTTCAGTAGGTGAACCCATAAATCCTGAAGCATGGCTTTGGTATTACTTTGTGGTAGGCAAAGGCCGATGCCCCATAATGGATACTTGGTGGCAAACAGAGACAGGTGGTTTTCTCATAAGTCCCTTCCCCGCTTTACCCCTTAAGCCAGGCTCTGCGGCCTTTCCTTTTCCAGGCATAGATGCCAAGGTCCTTAGGGAAGACGGTAAAGTTTGTGAAGTTGGAGAAGGGGGAGCATTGGTTATCGGAAGAAGTTGGCCTTCCATAGTCAGAAGGTTTTGGAATGATCCTGAAGATAAAAGGCTTAGGGAAACTTACTTCTCGGTTTTCCCCGGCTATTACTTCACGGGCGATGGGGCTCGAGTCGATGAGGATGGCTATTTTTGGATACTTGGACGAATAGACGACGTGATAAACGTTTCAGGACACAGGATTGGAACAGCTGAAGTGGAGAGCGCGTTGGTGAGCCATCCCGCGGTGAGTGAAGCGGCAGTAGTTGGTTTTCCTCATGAGATAAAAGGTCAGGGAATATGCGCCTTTGTAGTCTTAAAGAGGGGATTTGAAGGCAGTGAGGAACTAAAAAAAGAACTAATAAACCAGGTGAGAAAGGTCATCGGACCTATCGCCACCCCCGATAGGCTCTATTTTGTTGAGATGCTTCCCAAAACGCGAAGCGGAAAGATCATGAGGAGGATATTGAGGAAAATAGCCCAAGGGGAATATGAAGAACTCGGAGATACCTCCACATTGGCTGATCCTGAAGCGGTTCAAACTTTGGTGCGACAAGTTTTAGGCCTTTGAGATGAAATGGGGCTTGATTTTAGAAGGATTAATGTCCTTCCTCCCCAGGTAAGGGATTTTTTGTTTATAAAACTAATCCCCCAGAAACTCTTTTTTCGATTCAATATCGACCCCATAACCCTCCGAGGGCCATCGGGGCACAAATGCGTAAGGGGTTACTTTCCTAAGGATGAGAATATGGCTTTAATTGAAGTCCGCCTTAATCCCGAGGATGAAGACCCCCTTTTTCAGTGTCAATTATCCCTTGAGGAACTTTTTAGAAGCGTAAACCTCGATTGGATCGAGATGAACGACATTACCAAAGAGCGCTTTAACGTGGATAAAGCTCAAGAAGGTAAAGAGACTTTAGGTGGAGTTTTTCAAAGGAATCTAGAAGAAGAAATAAAGGCTATGCAAGCAGGTCTTGCTCCGGGGATGGTCAGGCCAGGGCTTGGCCTTTTTGGAAAATTCGTCAGATGTCTTGAGGAATTCACAAGCTTTTTAGGTTTAAATACCATAACACTTGAGGCCCTTTTTTATCACACTGCCGTTATGTTTGAACGCTATGGGTTTACCTATCTCAAAGGGCTAAAAATGATGCAAACTATAGGCAAAGAGTTTAGGCCTCAAGGAAAATTGTTTTTGGGACTTGATGGGTCAACTCCTTTTCGCCAGAGGGGAATGGAAGTAACAGCAAGGACTAGAAGTTGGGCCATTCACGATGGCATACTTAAAGACGTTTTGGGCATGGAATGGATTCCTCCACGGATGTATAAATTAGTGGGTAAGCACCATGGAATAAATACCTTTTGGGGATCTTAGGTTGAAGGATTTGAGGGATTTTTTGAAGATCCTTGAAGAAAAAGGGGAACTGACGAAGATCCCTTTAGAGGTTTCGCCGGAGCTTGAAATAAGCGAAATAACTCAGAGGGTCTTTAAAGGGCCCAAGGAGTTGAACAAAGCCCTTCTTTTTGAAAACGTAAAAGGATCAAGTATACCGGTCGTAACGAACCTCTTTGGGACTCATAAAAGGATGGCTTTGGCTTTGGGGGTAAATGATCTTAAGGAACTCGAAAAAAAGGCCCAAGGGCTTCTCGGTCTATTTTCCGCGAGAAGTTTTGGGGATTTTTTTCGGGCAGGGAAGGAGATCCTTAGGTCCTTTTTGAGTTTTGTCCCTCGACCCAAGCTCCTTAAGGAAGCTCCTTGTCAGGAGATCATAAAAAAAGACGATGAGATTAACCTGTTTGAACTCCCTATTTTAAAGTGCTGGCCGAAGGACAAAGGACCTTTTATAACGCTTCCTCAGGTGGTGACAGTGGACCCACTTACAGGACAAAGAAATGTAGGAATGTATAGGCTTCAGGTCCTTGATAAAAGGACTCTTCTGGTCCATTGGCAACGTCATAAAGTGGGAACTGAACATCAAATTAAGGCAAAAGCCTTGGGGTTGAAAGTCATACCCTGTGCGGTGGTCTTAGGAGGTGACCCTGCTTGCATATGGGCCGCATCGGCCCCTTTTCCTCCGGGGTTTGATGAATACCTTTTTGTGAATTGGCTGAGGGGGAAACCCCTCGAAATGGTAAGGTGCGTAACTATAGCTTTGGAAGTACCGGCGAGGGCTGAAATCGTCATAGAAGGCTTTGTCAACTTAGAGGACTTAAGGGAAGAAGGACCTTTCGGGGATCATACGGGATATTATACTCCAGTGGAACTTTTCCCAACCCTTCACGTGAGTGCCATCACCATGCGTTCTGACCCCATATATCCTGCTACAATCGTGGGAATCCCTCCTATGGAGGACTATTGGATGGGAAAGGCAACCGAAAGGTTTTTCCTTCCTTTTATAAAGTTGGTGCTTCCCGAGATAGTGGACATCAACATGCCTCCCGAGGGGGTATTTCACAACCTTCTTTTGGTCTCCATCAAAAAGACTTACCCCGGTCAGGGAAGAAAGGTGATTTTCGGATTATGGGGCTTAGGGATGATGAGCCTTACCAAGGCGATAGTGGTAGTTGATGAAGATGTGAAGCTTGAAGATTTAAGTGAGGTAGCCTGGTATGTGCTTGGAAATGTGGATTGGAAAAGGGATGTGGTGATAGTGGAAGGTCCAGTGGATCATTTAGACCATTCTTCACTACAGCATTCCTTTGGAGGAAAAATCGGAATCGACGCTACCCGAAAGCTTCCCGAAGAAGGCCACCAAAGGGAATGGCCCGAAAGGGTTAAAATGAGCGAAGAGGTCAAAAAGGCAATCGATAAGAAGTGGCCGGAAATCTTTGAAGCGCTCAAGAAATGAAGCAGATAAAGTTTTTTTTCGAGACCATAAAATTCGAGCATACGATTTTTGCCCTTCCGTTTGCTTATTTAGGGATGTTTTTAGGAATAGGTGCCTGGCCCTCTCCGAGGACCTTTCTCTATATTACCTTAGCCATGGCTTCAGCCCGCACTTATGCCATGACCCTTAACCGACTAGTAGACCTTCCCTTTGATGCTCGAAACCCACGAACCTGGAAAAGGCCTCTTGTTACAGGGGCTTTAAAGAAAAAGGTCGCCTGGGGGGCGGTATTCGTTTCCTTGGCGGTTTTTCTCTTTTCCGCTTATAAGCTTGGCCCTCTGCCTTTTAAGCTTTCACCTTTGGCCCTTCTGTTTCTAACTGGGTATCATTTCACCAAACGTTTTACCTGGCTGAGTCATTTCATCCTCGGGTTCACCGATGGACTGGCCCCTTTAGGGGCTTGGGTGGCAGTAAGGTCTTCTTTATTTTCTTCCCAAGACCTTCCCGCTTGGATTCTTTTGGGGATTGTTACTTTTTGGATAGCCGGTTTTGACATCATTTATGCTTGTCAAGACGTGGAGGTAGATTTAAGGGATGGCCTAAAGTCGATCCCAGCGCGGTTCGGAATTCCTAAAGCTTTGAGGCTTTCGGCATTTTGCCATCTCTTAATGATAATGGGGTTTTTACTTTTGGGACTTTTGGCAGGCTTGAGTTGGCCTTATTGGATTGGATTGGTCTTGACGGGAATATTACTCCTTTATGAACACCATTTGGTCAAACCCCATGATCTTTCGAAGCTTGATGTGGCTTTTTTTAACGTTAACGGATACATAAGCCTTGTGGTATTCTTTTCAACCTTAGGGGGAATCTTTCTTGGAGGAGGGACAAGATGAGAATCCTTAAGTTAGTGCTTATGGTATTTTCGATTTTCTTTTTAACCTCTCAAGTTCTGGGCTATAAAGTGAGAATTGGCCTTTTACCCATCCTGGAATCTCTTACGGTTCATATAGCCAAAGAAAAAGGGTATTTTCCTTCGGAATTCGAAGTGGAGATAGTCCCGGTTGGTTCAGCTGCTGAAAGGGACCAACTTCTAGCTTCAGGAGAAATTGACATAGTTATCAATGACCTTTTAGCGGTCGCTCTCTTTAACTCAAAAAGAATACAACTTTATGTAATAGGCACTTCGGCTAAAGCGGTTAAAGGGTCGCCAATGTTTTTCCTCCTTTCTTCACCAAAAAGCGGTATTTCAAAATTGGAACAAGTTAAAGGTATACCAATTGCGGTATCCGAAAACACCCTTCCTCATTATGTAATTGAAAAAATACTCGAAAGTAACGGATTTAAACCTTCAGAAATCTCTTTTCTCCCCATACCGCGTATACCCGATCGAATGAGCGCACTGATTTCCGATAGGGTTAAAGCAGCGGTCTTACCTGATCCACTCGCCTTCCTTGCTTTGAAAGAAGGATGTAATCTCATTCTTGAGGATTCACAATACGATTATAGCATCGATGTCTTTTCGGCAAGAAAGGAGTTTTTGGATCGATATCCTCAAGTGGTTTCGGGTTTTCTTTCGGCTATTTATAAGGCAGTAAATGAAATTTACACCAACAGGGAGTGGGCTAAGGAAATGCTCGTTGAAAGAAAGCTTCTTCCTCCTTCGCTTAAAGAGTCCTATGGGATTCCGGATTACCTCTCTAGGTCTTTTTCACTTCCCTCTCCTTCTCAATGGCAAGAGGTACTCAAATGGCTTAAGAAAAGGCAACTCCTAGAGGACGATATACCCTATGAAAAGGTCTTTTATAGAAGTAAGGGATCTTGAATTTTTCTATCAAAAAGAACAGCCCCTTTTTCTGGACTTTTGCTGGGAAGTAGAAAGGGGAGAGGCTTGGGCGGTAATAGGGCCTTCAGGTTGCGGAAAGACCACGCTTCTTTTCCTCTTAGCGGGTCTTTTAAAACCAAAAAGGGGCCAAGTCCTGATCGATGGGCAAACTATAAATCGCCCAAGGCCCGAAACTGCCTTGATACTTCAAGATTTGGGACTTTTGCCGTGGAATACCGTGAGGGAAAATGTGGCGTTGGGGCTTAAGATCCGCTCCTTTTACGGCCCGGATGGTATTCATGCTCCAAAACGTCCTTTGCCGAAAGATCATGAAAAATTGGTGGATTATTGGCTTGAAAGGCTTAATTTGAAAGAAGTGGCCACAAGGTATCCTTCTCAGGTCTCAGGGGGTCAAAAACAGAGGGTCGCCATCGCTAGGGCTTTGGTACTTGAACCGGACCTACTTTTAATGGACGAACCCTTTTCCTCCTTGGATGCACCTACCAGAGAAGACTTAGAAGAGCTTACATTGAAACTCCAAAATGAGAAAGGCCTTACGGTTATAACCGTAACACATAGCGTGGAAGAAGCGGCTTTTTTGGGACGTAAAATTTTATGTTTAAGAACACCTCCTCACCGAACCCCCTTAATCCTCGAAGGTCCCCCTCCTGAAAGAGAGAACCCGATTTATCATCAAGTATGCGATAGAATCCGAAGCTACCTTAAAGGACATCTTCAAATATGAAGAAACGTGAAATCTTTATATCAATTCTAATAATGCTTTTCTTATGGTACCTAATGGCTCACTTTCTAAAACGGCCTATTCTTCCTTATCCTCATCAGGTATTCTTAGTTTTTGCTCGAGAACTTTTTCACGAACTAGGTAAACATTTAGTGGCGAGTTCCTTAAGGGTTTTTCTGAGCATCGGAATAGGCATTGTTACAGCCTCACCTTTGGGGATCATTCTTGGGCAAAGTCAGAGGCTTGATAAGGTATTTTTGCCTTTCATTTATCTCCTTTACCCCATTCCCAAGGTGGTTTTTGTACCCTTGGCCATTCTTTTCTTTGGTCTGGGGGAATTTCCAAAGATATTGATCATTTACGTGATCATCTTCTTTCAAATAGTAGTCCTGGTGAGAGACCAATCCAAAACTTTAAGACCTGAATTGATACTTTCGGTTAGAAGCCTTGGAGCTGGAAGAAGGGCGCTTTTTCGATTCGTATATTTACCCTCAACCCTTCCGGCCATTTTTACCGCCATAAGGCAATCCACCGGTACTGCCATTGCGGTGTTGTATCTTACGGAGTTATTCGGCACAAAATATGGCCTCGGTTACTATATATTTTTGACAGGAAGTACTCTTCTCGATTACCCAAGTATGTATGCCGGAATTTTGGCGATGAGCCTTCTGGGGTTGGGGATTTACCTAGGAATAGAATTTTTACAAAAACGTTTTTGTCCTCACTTATTTATCGAAATACCCCACTGAACGGGCATATCCTATAATTCGTTCATAATCCTCAAGGGTATCTACATCCATTAATATGGTGGGAGAATCCGTCACAAGTTCAAACACAGACGAATGAAACTTCTCCACAATCCCCTTTCCTCCTTCATCTCCTGTAATTTTCATCAACTCAGCCTGAAAAGCCCTTGGGAAAAGCACCGGATGCCCTTTCTTCCCTTCCCATACTGGCACCACGATCTTCCTTTTCTCCAAAAACACGTCTATCATCCGATTTACCAACTCCGGATCTATTAAAGGCATGTCCCCCATCGCTATCAATATCCCTTCGCATCTTACATCGATCACCTGTAAGCCCTTTTGGATAGAAGAGGCTTTTCCGGTTGCATAATTGCTGTTATAAACTACTTTTACTGGATATTTGCTCAAGATATCTCTTAAAATCTCGTAATCCCTCCCTAAGACCACAACAACCTCGCTGACTCTGGTCATCAAGAAGGTCTCTATCACTTCTTCAATTATGGTTTTTCCCTTCCAAGGCAAAAGTAATTTCTGTAGCCCTGCTCTTTGTCCTTTACCCGCAGCTAATACCAAAACCGAAATCCAACTCATAACTTCCTTAAGAGGGCACCGAAAAAGCCATCTGTGCCATGTTCATGAGGAAGAGAAAGAAAAAAACCTTCCGCATTAAAAAAAGTCCCTGGCAAAAACGCATATTCTCTAAGGTCCACAAGAGAAACGCCTTTTTGCCCTGCTGTATCTTTTACCACTTCCTCATTCTCTTCAAAGGTGAAGGTACAAGTACTATAGAGTAGAATGCCTCCGTCTTTTAAAGTTTCAAGAGAGTTTCTTAAGATGCGCTTTTGAATCTCTTTAAGCCTATAGATCTCCTTTTCTGTTATTCGCCATTTAAGATCAGGGTTACGTCTCACTACTCCAAGCCCACTGCAAGGGACATCTACCAACACCCGATCGAATCCCTTAAAGCTTATGGGTTTTGTAGCATTATAACGGTGAATCTTCACTATGTTAATGCCTAACCTCTCAAGGTTTTCCTTCATCCATTTTATCCTCCAAGGGTTTA
>CAYZRR010000036.1:0-17263 GCA_964480925.1 uncultured Thermodesulfobacteriota bacterium | reverse complement strand
TAAAGTAATAAAATAATTATGGGAGGGTTGGTCACGTGGCCGCTGGAGCTTTTTGCTCCAGAGGAAAGTCCGGGCTCCAGAGGGCAGGGCGCCGGGTAACGCCCGGAGGGGGTAACCCCTGGAAAGTGCCACAGAAAACATACCGCCTCAGCCATGTGGCTGGGGTAAGGGTGAAAAGGTGGGGTAAGAGCCCACCGCCTCCTTTCGCAAGAAAGGAGGGCACGGCAAACCCCGCCTGGAGCAAGGCCGTGTAGGGGATAGGGTGGTCCCGCCCTAAGGTCCCGGGTAGGCCGCTTGAGCAGCCAGGTAACTGGTTGCCCAGATGAATGGCCACGGCTCCCAATAAAAAGGGGGAACAGAACCCGGCTTATGACCAGCCCTCCCTCATATTGTGTCATGAAGGAGTATTTGCTCGCCTTTATATCGCTTTTTGTGGCCATGGACGTTATTGGGGTATTACCCATCTTTTTAGGTTTAACCGAAGAAATGAACAAAACCGAAAGATCAAAGGTCATCCGGCATTCTATTGTTACTGCTTTTAGTGTGGGAATTGGTTTTTTGTTTTTAGGGAAGTTTGTATTCGGCCTTTTGGGAGTTACGGTTTCGGATTTCAAGGTGGGGGGAGGGCTTATACTTTTGATAATTGCCGTATATGATTTGCTCTTTCAGGAGAAGAAAAGCTATAAATCAAGCGAATTCATAGGAGTTGTGCCCTTAGGAGTCCCACTTTTGGTGGGTCCCGCGGTGATGAGCACTCTTCTAATCTGTCACGATTCGTATGGTTTTATGCCCACGCTTTTTGCCTTTATGCTCAATCTCTTTTTTACCCTCCTGATTTTTGGACAAGCCGATAGGTTAATAAAGGTACTCGGAGAAGGGGGAATAAAGGGAATAGCCAAGGTGATGAACCTGTTTTTGGCTGCTATTGGAATTATGATGATGAGACGAGGCATCTTAGAAATGATAGCTTTATACAAGGTTGACTCAGTGTGAGGAGATGTGGTAAATAAGTTTGAGATAATCTTCACAAATTAAGGAGGTTAAAGATGGAGATATTAGTTTGCCTAAAACAGGTCCCAGATACGGAAGCTGAAATTAAGCCCACCCCTGATATGAGTTCCATAGATTATACGGGTATTAAGTTCATAATTAACGTCTATGATGAGTATGCCGTTGAGGAGGCCTTGAGGCTTAAGGAGAAGGTAGGGGGAAAGGTAACCATCCTTTCGCTCGGACCCGAAAGGGCGATTGAGGCGATAAGAACCGCTTTAGCAATGGGGGCTGACGAGGCGGTTCATCTGAATGATCCTCTTTTCTTCGGAGGGGATGCTTATACCACAGCTTTAGTTTTAGCTCAGGCCATTAAGGGTATGCCTTATGATGTGATCTTTTGCGGTAAACAGGCGATCGATGACGATTTGGCTCAGGTTCCTTCCATTTTAGGTGAGCTCTTGGGTATTCCTACAGTTACAAACATTCAGCGCTTTGAACTGATCGGGGACAAAAAGGCGAAAGTGGCAAGACAAGTGGAGGGAGGATTGGACATAATTGAAGTTGATCTTCCGGCCATTTTTACCGCCACCAAGGGTTTAAATGAGCCCCGGTATCCTTCCTTGCCGGGAATAATGAAGGCCAAGAAAAAACCTGTTAAGACCTTAACCCTTAAGGATGTGGGGTTAAAGGAAGAGGAAGTGGGAGAAAAAGGGGCTTTAACCAAGGTGGTGAAATATTCGCTTCCGCCTATGCGTAAGGCGGGAAAGATTATAGAAGGAGAAACACCGGAAGAAAAAGCAGCTAAGTTAGTCAAACTATTGAGAGAAGAGGCAAAGGCGATTTAAGGAGGTGAAAGATGGCAGGGATATGGGTATATGGTGAGGTTAAAGAGGGCAAGGTAAAGAAGGTGGCTTATGAGATGTTAGGTGCTGCCAAAGAAATGGCCCAAAAGAAAGGGGAACCCGTTTGTGCTGTTTTAATAGGAAAGGGAGTTTCTTCATTGGCGGAGGAATTGGGGCATTACGGGGCCGATAAGGTTTTTGTAGTTGAGGGGGATCAATTCCAAGCTTATACTACCGGTGCTTACACGAAAGCCCTTTATGAGTTAGTTAAAAAATATGAACCTTCGATAATACTTTTTGGAGCTACAATTAATGGCAAAGATCTTTCGGCAAGATTGGCCGGGAGGCTTGGTGTGGGTTTAGCCACCGATTGTACCGAGGTGTCTTTGGACGATCAAGGAAATTTGAAAGTTAAACGTCCCATGTTCGCTGGTAAGGTATATGGGGAAGTGATTTTTGCACCAAAAAAACCCCAGATGGCCTCGGTACGTCCGAATGTCTTACCTTTGCCTCAGCCCGATCGCTCTCGCAAACCAGAAATAGAAAGGGTGGAAGTTCCAATTAGTGCGGAGGATATGGGCTTCCAGGTTGTGGGTTTTGAGGCAGTAGGAGCTGGGAAGATCGATTTAACGGAAGCAGAGATCATTGTTTCTGGTGGACGGGGTATGAAGGGCCCCGAAAACTTCAAGATGCTTGAGGAATTGGCCGAGCTTCTTAATGGTGCAGTTGGGGCTTCAAGGGCGGCAGTAGATGCAGGGTGGAGACCTCAATCCGATCAAGTGGGTCAGAGCGGTAAAGTGGTGAGTCCTAACCTTTATATAGCTTGTGGCATTTCTGGGGCCATTCAACACTTAGCCGGAATGGGCACGTCAAAAATTATAGTGGCTATAAATAAGGATCCGGAAGCTCCGATTTTCAAAAAGGCCGATTATGGGATAGTGGACGATCTATTTAAAGTAGTTCCGGCTTTAATCGAGGAGGTGAAAAAGTTAAAAGCTCAAGGTTAAGAGATTAATTAAGGAGAGATAGAAAAAAGGAGAGAAAAATGGAAATGGGAAGGGAGTTATTTTGGAATATCGGTAAAATAGGCAATCTTACTTATCTGATAATGGGAATTGCGGTTTTGATATTTGTTTATGCACTTTATGAAAGGGTAAAAGCTTGGCGGAAAGGGAAGCCCGAAAGCCGATGCGATAAAATCGGAGAGAGGATAAAAGGGGTTTTCCTTAACATCCTGATTCAATGGAGGGTAATTCGAGAGAGCCTGCCCGGGGTGATGCATGGTTTGATCTTTTGGGGGTTTTTGATCTTATTGATCGGAACCGCGCTTGAGGCTTTCGATCATTATAGTGGTTTGCATTTCTTAAAGGGAACCACTTATATGGCCTTCTCATTTGTGATGGATTTGGGCGGTTTGGCAGCTTTAATAGGGGTAGTTTTGGCTCTAATACGGAGGTATATCCTTCGACCCCGGGCCCTTGATAATAAAGCGGAAGACTTTTTGATATTGCTTCTGTTGCTTGGAGTTCTCGTCACAGGGTTTTTGGTAGAAGGGGCAAGATTGAGCAGTCAGTCTTCTCAGGCACCTTGGGAGAAGTGGTCTTTTGTAGGCTGGAGCATAAGGGGATGGTTTTCGCCAGAGGGTGCTTTGATGGCCCATAAATTCTGGTGGTGGATTCATTTGGTAACGGCTTTCCTTTTTGTAGCCCTTTTGATTAACACCAAGCTCTTTCATATCGTCACTTCCATATTGAGCACTTACTTCCGAAACCTTAAACCTCAAGCATTGAAACCCATTGAGAACATAGAGGAGGCGGAGTCTTTTGGGGTTAACAAAATAGAGGAGTTTACTTGGATTGACCTATTGCAATTTGATGCTTGCGTACGCTGCGGAAGATGTCAGGAAAATTGTCCAGCCTTTTTGACGGATAAACCCCTTAACCCCAAGGAGGTCATTCAGAATTTAAAGAAAGCCTTTTTAAAGAAGTCCAAACTCTTTTGGGAGAACCTGAGAAGCTGGGGTAGTGAGGAGAAAGGGAAAGAGGAAGAGGAGGAATTGTTGATAGGAAATTATATAGATGAAGATGCTATTTGGAGTTGTACCACCTGCGGAGCTTGTGTTGAACATTGTCCCGTTTTCATCGAACAATTCCCAAAATTAATAGAAATGAGGCGTTATCTCACCCTTATGGAGAGCCGATTCCCTCAAGAACTACAGATAGCCTTCAAAAACATGGAAAACAATTCTAACCCCTGGGGTATAGGAATGCATACACGAGCTGATTGGGCTAAAGAAATAGGGCTTAAAACCCTAGCCGAAGATCCAGATGTAGAATACCTTTTCTTCGTAGGATGTGCCGGTTCTTTTGACGATAGGAACAAAAAGGTAGCTATTGCGATATCAAAATTATTGAGTTTTGCAGGAATTAAACATGGTATTTTAGGCGTTGAGGAAGGGTGCTGTGGAGATTCTGCTAGGCGTTTGGGCAATGAATACTTATATCAAATTATGGTACAACAAAATATTGAAACAATGAAAAATTATAACGTTAAAAAAATAATCACGATGTGTCCACATTGTTATAACACATTAAAAAATGAATATCCGCAATTTGGAGGAAATTTTGAAGTGTATCATTATATAGAAGTTTTTTTAAAGCTAATTAATGAGAATAAAATTAAACCGTTAAAAGCTTTAGATTCAGAAGTTACATATCATGACAGTTGCTATTTGGGCAGGTACAACGGACTTTATGAAGAACCAAGAAGTATAATTAAGGCTTTAAACCCAAAAGCTATTAAGGAAATGCCACGTTCTCGCGCTTATAGTTTATGTTGTGGTGGTGGAGGTGGAAGGTTTTGGATGGAGGAACATTTGGGGAGAAGAATTAATCATGAGAGATTCTCTGATGTTCAAAAAACAGGCGCTCAAATGGTCATTACCTCCTGTCCTTTTTGTTTGACTATGTTAAGCGATGCGGTTAAGGAAAAAGAGTTAGAGGATCAAATCGTAGTAAACGACTTGGCTGAACTTTTGAAGGAGGCTTTGGGTGTATGAGGTTTGCGTGAGGATGGGTTTTTCGGCCGCGCATAATTTGAGGAACTATAAAGGAAAATGTGAAGCCTTACACGGCCATAATTATCAAGTGGAAGTCGCTATAAGAGGCGAAAAACTCGAAAACGGAGGAATGTTAATAGATTTTAGCCATATAAAATCATTAATGAAAGAAATAATCCAAAGATTGGACCATACATATTTAAACGAGATCGTTCCATTTGATATTGAAGAACCTTCCTGTGAGAATATTTCCCGATATATTTTTCAAGAATTGAAGAAGAGGTTGCCGTCAAACTTAAAATTATATCGAGTTACAGTATGGGAATCTGATGATACTTGTTCGAGTTTTTTAGAACCATGAAAGATGTACAAAATGAACGAGATAATCGAAATCAAGAAATACAAAAGGTAGGAGTAAAAGGAATAAGGTATCCTATAACTATTTTGGATAAGGAGCATGGGTATCAAAATACTGTTGCAACTGTTAATATGTATGTAGATCTCCCCCGCCATTTTAAAGGAACTCATATGAGTCGATTTGTTGAAATTTTAAACAAATATCGTGGCCAAATAGGAATAAAAGAATTAGAATCTATTCTTTATGAAATGAAAAATAAATTAAAAGCCAAGAGTGCTTATATTGAAATTGAATTTCCTTATTTTCTGGAAAAGAAAGCGCCCGTTACAGGAGCAAAGGGTTTTATGGAATATTTGTGTTGTTTTTATGCTTCAAGTAATCATTCGAAAATTGATCTTTGTGTTGAAGTCAATGTTCCAATAAGTACCGTTTGCCCTTGTTCAAAAGCCATTAGTCTTTTTGGTGCACATAATCAAAGAGGTGTTGTAAAATTAAAGGTAAAATTTAAAAAGTTAATATGGATTGAAGACCTTATAAAATTAGTTGAGGAGTCAGTTAGTTCTGATCTTTATACTCTTTTAAAAAGACCAGATGAAAAATATGTTACGGAAAAGGCTTACAATAATCCAATGTTTGTAGAAGATGTAGTGCGTGAAATTGCAATTAAATTGAAAGCAGATTCTAATATCACTTGGTTTTCCGTAGAAGCCGAAAATTTTGAATCAATTCACAATCATAACGCATATGCATATATAGAACATCATAATCAATAATTAGAAATTTCAAAAGGATCGTAATTCATAGTTTTAAGTTTTTCGGCGGCATGGTTAAGCTTTTCGATAAGGAAGAGGAGTTCTTTTTTATTTTTAAATTTTAAAGTTAGCAAAAACTCTTCGCTTTCAAATGCAGGAGGGTGAGAAAGTAAAGGAGATAGGTTCAAGTCTTTCATTAAATTTTGGAATGAAATTTCTAAGTGATACAAGTGAGGAAAGCGGTTTCTTTTTAACCAATTTTTTAGCGCTTCTAACTTTTCTTTAGGCGAAAGAAAGCCGTGTAGAATGGGTTCTATTTGTCTTAATAACTCATTTAAGGATATTTTTTCTCTTAAAGTTAAATCTCGAAAAGATAATAAAATTTCTTTTAAATTAGAAGTGCTCGGCATAAGGGATTCAAGAAAGGGAATTAAGTTTTCGAGTTCATCAGGGCTAAAGAGAAGGAAAAGTGACGCGTCCGATAATTTCAACCCCTTCTTGGCTATATAGATTAATACCTTTTGCGGAAGATGAAGGAGGCTCATCAAAGTATTGTAAATTTCTTTTCTTGCTCCCATGCCCAAAAGCGGTAACCACTTTTCTATAACTTCTCCTTCTGATATTCCGAAATGGAGAAGTTTTTTTATAGAGTTGGCCTTTTCTATAAGGTTCATTCGGGAAAGGTTATGTACCACCGCGATTTTTATCGCTTCTTTAGGATAAAGCTCATGCTCCTGGAAGATCTCCACCTTTGCTTCCTTTGCCTCTAATGATTCCAGAACCATAAGCCTTTTAAGACCACAAACTAATTGAAGTTCGTCCTTTTCCTTTCTCAAAATTAATGGGTAAATCAGACCGATCTCTTTAATGGAGCTCTCTAATTCTTTAAGATCGGGCAAAAAAGAAGGACTATAAAGGTTTCTTTCCGTTATTTCATCAAGTGATAATTTACTAATCACTTCCGAAAGGCCTCTTTCCCCCAGAATGCACTGATTTCTCCCAGCTCTTCTTCTATTCTTAACAATTGATTATATTTGGCTACTCTTTCACTTCTTGAAACAGCTCCTGTCTTGATCTGACTTGCTCCTAAAGCTACTGCAAGGTCAGCTATCGTTGTATCTTCCGTTTCCCCGGAGCGATGGGAAACTACGACATTATAGCCTCCTCTTTTGGCCGTTTCCACTGTAATAAAAGTTTCAGTAAGTGTTCCAATTTGATTTGGTTTAATCAAAATAGCATTTGCCACATTGAGTTCCATTCCTTTTTTTAACCTCGTAATGTTAGTCGTAAAGATGTCATCACCCACTAATTGTATTCTTTCTCCAATTCTTTTTGTTAATTTGCTCCATCCTTCCCAATCTTCTTCATCAAGGGCATCTTCGATTGAACAAATAGGATATTCTGATATAAGGTCTTCGTAGAAATCAATCAATTCATCACTAGTCCATTCTTTTCCTTCCATTAAATATTTGCCATCCTGATAAAGCTCAGAAGCAGCCACGTCTAAAGCAAGAGCCACCTCTTCACCCACTTTGTAGCCGGCTTTTTCTATGGCTTCACATAAAAGGTCGAGGGCTTGTTTGTGGGATGAGATATTTGGGGCAAAGCCCCCCTCATCCCCTATAGCTGTTCCCAAGCCATTTGCCCTTAAAAGGGATTTAAGGGTGTGATATACCTCGCTTCCCATGCGTAAGGCTTCGGAGAATCTATCTGTTCCCCAGGGGACTATCATAAATTCCTGAATGTCCAAAGGGTTGTCAGCGTGCCTTCCTCCGTTGATAAAATTCATTAAAGGTACCGGGACTTTATGGACAAAAGCTCCTCCCAAGTAACGCCAAAGGGGTATTCCTAAAAACTCGGATGCCGCTTTAGCACAAGCGATAGAGACACCCAATATGGCATTGGCTCCGAGATGGGATTTATCAGGGGTTCCGTCCAAATCTATCAAGGTTCGGTCTATGAGGACTTGGTCCAATACATCAAGCCCTACCAGATTAGGGGCGATTTTTTTGTTGATATTTTCTACTGCCCTTTTTACTCCCTTCCCAAGATACCGTTTGGGATCATTATCCCTTAACTCAAGGGCCTCAAAACGGCCAGTTGAGGCACCTGAAGGGACACTTGCACGCCCCATTATCCCTCCCTCAAGCCAAACATCTACTTCTACCGTTGGGTTCCCTCGAGAGTCTAAAATTTCCCTTGCGATGACTTCCACTATGATTGACATCTTTTGCCTCCTTCTACAATTTTTGTACCTTTTGAAATATATAAAATTCCAGATATGCAATTTAGAACAATCATAATTGTTATTAAAGGATACTTCAAACGGGAAAGAAAAACAAAGCTTGACAGCGTTGATAAAATAAATAACATCTCGCTTAACGTCGTAGCTTTTCCTAACAGATTAGGTTCTACTTTGATTTCGAAAGAAGCCGCTTTTAGAGTTATGAATCCTATAATGATTATAAAATCACGGCCTAAGACTATTATTGCTACCCAAATCGGAATAAAGCCTTTTATGGTTAAACTCAAAAATGCCAAATCTATTAAAGCTTTGTCAGCAATAGGATCTAAGTAGGTTCCCAAAAGTGTTCTTTGGTTTAAAATACGCGCTAAAAATCCATCAATTGCATCGCTTATTCCAGCTGATAGAAAAATAAAAAAAGCGGCTTCTTTTTTCCCATAAAAAACGAGGCCAACGAAAATTGGTATGGTAGTTATGCGGTACAAGGTTATGAGATTGGGGATGTTCATTCTCCTTCACCTTTCCAAAGATCTTTAAAGGCTGTAAGTTCCGGTACATAAGCTAATTCAACGGTACCAGTGGGACCGTTCCTCTGTTTACCGATTATTATTTCAGCGATTCCTTTTTTGGGAGAATTGGGGTTATAAACTTCGTCTCGGTAGATAAAAAGGATAAGATCCGCATCTTGCTCGATGGCTCCTGATTCTCTGAGGTCGGCCAATTGAGGTCTTCGACCAGGTCTATCTTCAGCGCGTCTTGAAAGTTGACTTATCGCAATGACAGGGATCTGAAGTTCTTTAGCCAGGGCTTTAAGCGAGCGGGATATTTCGGAGATCTCCTGTTCCCGCCTTTCGGTAGAACTTCTTCCTCTCATTAACTGAAGATAGTCTATTATTACAAGACCCAAGGCTATTTCCCGTTTAAGCCTTCTGGCTTTAGCTCTAAGTTCAAGAACTGACAAAGCAGGGGTATCGTCGATAACAAGAGGTGAATCGCTCAAGATACTTGCAGCAAGTGTGAGCCTCTGTAATTCCGCTTCTGAGAGGAAACCGCTTCGAACCTTTGAGGCATTCACTTTTGCCTCGGAACACAACATCCTCATGGCAACTTGTTCTTTTGACATCTCCATGGAAAAGATGGCGGTCGGAACCCTTGCGTGAATGGCAGCATATTGAGCGATATTCAAACAGAAAGCTGTCTTGCCCATAGAGGGACGCCCTGCAACTATTATTAAATCTGAGGGTTGAAACCCCGAGGTTAACCTATCGAGATCCTTAAAACCGGAGGGCACTCCGGTGACAAGTTCTTTGCGTTCGTAAAGACGTTCGATTATCTTAAAGGTTTCCTTAAGGACATCCTTTATAGGATAAAAGGAAGGCTTGACTCTGAATTCCGAAATGCTAAATATGAGCTGCTCAGCTCGATCAAGGAGGTCTTCTATCTCCTCTTCCTCCCGATAACATTCGGATATTATTTCGGTAGCAGCTGATATCAGATTTCTCAGGAGTGATTTTTCCTTTACGATCCGGGCGTAATTTAACACATTAGCCGAAGTGGGAACCGCTTCCGTCAATTGTACCAAATAAGCTACTCCCCCCACTTTATCCAAAACTTTGTTCCTTTTTAATTCGTCACTTAAGGTGATGAGATCTAAAGGTTCTCCCCTTTCATAAAGACTTAGCATTGCTTCGTAAATTTTTTGATGGTTTTCTTTGTAAAAATCTTGGGGCGAGAGGATCTCGACAACTTTATGTATGACGTCGTTATCTATAAGGATCGAGCCTAAAACAGATTGTTCAGATTCGATGCTTTGGGGTGGAAGCTTCTGTAGGGGTATATCCCCCACCATTTTTTCATTCCTCTTTTTCCACCCATACTTCAAGAGGGACTTTTACGTTATGATGTAATTTTATCATAACCGTATGGGAACCAATGGTCTTAATGGGTTCAGGAAGCTCTATCTTTTTCCGGTCAATATCAAACCCTAAATCCCTGAGGGCCTCTTCTATATCAGAAGAAGTTACTGCACCAAAAAGTTTTCCTTCAACGCCTGCGGGACGCTTTATTATACATTTTATAGAAGCCAATCTTTCAGCGATACTTTTTGCCCTTTCCAGTTCCCTTTGTCTTTTTCTTTCTATAATACGCTTTTGTTCTTCTATCGCTTTTTTGCTTTTGTAAGTAGCCGGTTCTGCAAGCTTCTGGGGTATAAGATAATTACGAGCATAACCGTCTTTTACTTTTACAATCTCGCCTGCCTGCCCCAAAGAAGGAATGTCCTTCAAAAGAATTACCTCCATACCTTATCCTCCTTTTGTAAGAATCATTCGGGTATCGTTACAAAAGGCAACAATGCCACATGCCTCGCTCTTTTTATGGCTTTTGCTAATTGTCGTTGATGTTTGGCACAGGTGCCTGTTTGCCTACGTGGTAAAATCTTGGCTCGCTCATTTATAAAGCGCTTTAGCAATTCATAATTTTTGTAATCGATACTTAACGAGGGATCGGCACAGAAAATACAGTACTTTTTCTTAGGTGGGTAATATCTAACCGCTTTTTTCTGGTTCGACATTTTTTCCTCCTTTGATAGTGATTATTTTTTTCGCCAAAACCACAGCTTCTTCTTTTAAAACTCCCTCTTTTTCCCAAATCCGCTTTAACAAACTTCCTTCTACAAATAAATTGTCCCCTTTATTTATCGCTTTTACAAAATCTTCACCTGATCCTATTGCAATTATTGGAATTTTAAATTCATTTTTAACACCTTCGAGCTCTTTCATTCCCGTTTCCTTTAACCAAAGTGAAAACAAACACACAACCGATCCCTTTCGCGTATACCTTATCTCAGGATTTTCCAAGACCCTTCCGGCAAGTATTATCCGGTTGAAGTAGAACAAGTTTCTTTTCCTTCTTGTTCAAGATTTGCCTTCTCCAACCTCAGGGTAAGGTACCTCAAGACATCCTCCTTGAGTTCGAGGACTCGTTCATATTCTTTTACGAAGTTTCCGGAGGATTTAATATAAAGGAGGAAATAATG
This sequence comes from uncultured Thermodesulfobacteriota bacterium, assembly GCA_964480925.1. GTDB lineage: Bacteria > Desulfobacterota > B13-G15 > B13-G15 > B13-G15 > B73-G16. Next base: position 5,978 of record CAYZRR010000036.1, on the reverse strand, counting down.
GGCTTTTTTCTTTCTCTTTATAGGGTAAGCCAAATCCCTTAACCCCCAAGGTTCTACTTTTAGGATCTCTCCTCCTAAAGAACTGACTACCTTTTTAATATCCTCTATTACCCTTTCTACACCTTCTGAATCGAGATCGGGATTAATAAGGATCATTGCTTCATAAAATCTTTCCATTTCTACCTCCTTTCGGCCCCTTAGGACCCTGGATTCTTCCAGGGCAAGGAGGACTGTTTTTATTCTTTTACCAAACCGGCTATGTAGTTTTTGTTTACTTTAACCCTTATTTTTTCCCCAAGCTCAAGGGTTACCACATTACCTTCGATGTTTACGATAGTTCCGTATAGCCCACCCGCCGTGATGACCTTATCTCCTCTTTTTAAATTATCTAAAATTTGCCGATGTTCCTTCATTCTTTTTTGCTGGGGGCGAATTAAAAGAAAATAAAAAATCACAAAGATCAATATGAGAGGTATCAAAGCGGCTATGCCACTACCTCCTGTTGCCTTTTCTCCTTGAGAAGCCATTGCGTAAGCCAATGTTTCAAACATTTAACTCCTCCCTTTGGTGTTTATAAAAATATCATGGACTTGTGAAAATCTCAATAAGTATATACACTTTTTCTACTATGCGGAAGATAGGAATAATAGGTATAGGAAAGATGGGAAAGGCCATCCTCCAAGGCCTTAGCACCTTTTATCCGAAGGATTACCTATTAAGCTGTGACGTTTTGGAGGAGAGCCGGAGGTTTTCGGAAGGTTTAGGGATAAGGAGTTTCGTGAAGGCCAAAAGTCTTGCAGAAGAAACCGATTTCCTTATCCTCGCGGTAAAGCCCAAAGAAGCCTTAGGGGTTCTTTTTGATATCTCCGAGAAATTGGATAATTCCAAGGTTCTTCTTTCCATTGTGGCTGGCTTCCCTACGCGAAGGATTTCGGAGGCTTTGGGGGAAAAAGGGAGGATACTTCGGGCCATGCCTAACTTGCCTCTTCTGGTCGGAGAAGGGGCGATAGGTCTTTGCGGTGGACCACGGGCGGAGGAAGAGGATTTGAAATTTGCTAAAAGCCTATTTTCAAACCTAGGCGAAGTTGTTGAGGTAAGTGAAAACCTTATGGACGCAGTAACCGCCTTAAGTGGCAGTGGTCCGGCCTATTTTGCTCTTTTCATCGAAGCCATGATAGATGCTGGGGTCAGGATGGGGTTAAGCAGGGGAGACGCCCTTAAGCTTTCCGTTAAAACCGCACTTGGTACAGCCAAGATGATCCTTCAAGGTCTTCATCCTGCCCTTTTAAAGGAAGAGGTAATGTCTCCCGGTGGAACTACCGCCGAAGGGATTTACGTACTGGAGCTCAAGGGGGTAAGGGGAGCTATAATGGAAGCGCTTTTTAAAGCGATGCTTAAGGCCAAGGAACTCTCAAATGAAGAGCAAGATCTTCGTTGATAAAGAAGGTCGTTGGTATTACGAAGGTAAGGAAATCATAAGGGAGGAAATAGTTAAGGAGTTTTTAAATGCCCTTGAGTACGATGAAGAAGGACGTTATTGGATTTGCTTCGGCGAAGAAAAAGAACCTATAGAAGTTGAAGATACCGTCTTTTTGGTACGAGAAGTAGAAAAAACGGAGGAGAGTTTTATAATTACACTCAATGACGAAACGAAAGAATATATGGACCTCGAAACGTTTTGGATTGATTCAAGGGGTGTTCCTTACTGTTTGGTTAAAAACAAAAAGTTTCCAGCGCGTTTAGGAAGGACAGCCTTTTATCAACTCGCCCAACACGCTTATTTCGATGGTGAAAATTACATTATCGAAGTTGGGGGAAAGAGGTACATTTTAAATAAGTCTTAACCTCCCATCCGGAAGGGGATCCTACCATCTTAATCATTCCGCATAAATCCGTCCTTAAAACAGTCGCTCCTAATCCCTCGTAGCGGCTGACCACCCTTTGATGGGGATGTCCGTAAGGGTTATTTCTGCCTACTGAAATGATGGCAAAACTTGGGCTTACTTCCCTTGCAAAAGGATAAGAACTGGAAGTCTTTGATCCATGATGCGGTACTTTAAGGACTTCGCTTTTTAAATCCGAAGCCTCTCTGCTTAGTTCGATTTCTGCTTTTTCCGTTATATCCCCGGTGAAAAGAACGGAACGATCGTTCCACTCGATTTTTAATACTAATGATTGGTCATTTACATCCTTACTTACAAACTCAGAAGGCGGATGCAAAACCTTAAAGTTAACTCCATCAATATGAAAGTCAATATTTTTGTAAAGTCTTCTTATGATTACCCCTTTTTCTTTTAATTCCCTTAAAATCTTTTGAAGTTCTTCGGGCAATTCGCTCGGACCATACCAAAACTCCTTTGGATTTAAGTGTTTTGCTATAAAGATCAACCCCTTATAATGATCCGGTTGAGGATGGCTTACCACAAGGTAATCTACGTTTAAAAAACCCTTTTCCCAAATAAAAGGTGCAATTACTGATTTTCCTATATCAAATTCACCCATCCAGGTGCCTCCGCCGTCAATAAGGATCTTTTTGCCTGAAGGCAATCTCAAAAAGGCCGAATCTCCCTGTCCTACATCCAAAAAGTTAACTTCTAACTTGCCTGTGGGCTTAGTCTTTTCATAACGCCAAAATACGTCCGCAGAAATTCCTATAAGTAGCAAGGCAGAAAGAATAAGGGAAAGTTTTTTGGATAAATTGCACCATGTAAAGATAAAACCAATTGAGGCATAAAGGAGCAATGCTTCAAGGAAAGTGAGGTTTAAAAACCAAATGTATGAGAATGGGAGTTTTTCTAGATTCTCAAGCACCGGAAGAAGAATCTCTATAAATAAAGAGGCAATACCTATGGTTGGAGAGGCTAAAACGGGATGGATAGCAGAAAGGCTTAAGGAAATCAAAGCGAACGGTAAGACTATTAGTCCAACAACTGGAACCGCTATTAGGTTTGCCAAAGGCCCTATGATGGAGATCATATGAAAATGATGAAGTAAGATGGGAATGGTTACTATTTGAGCTATAAGAGACAAGATAAAAATCCCCCAAATGTAGTTGATTATGCGTTTTGAACGAAAGAAAGGAAGTAATTTTTTACCAAATATGAGAATTCCTCCTGTAGCTACAAAAGATAGTTGAAAGGAAGGATTCCACAATTCATAGGGCATAAAGGAAAGAATTACAATCGCGCAGAGGCAAAGTATGTTAAAGGGGTTTTTCGGCTTTCCTAATAAAAGTAGGAAGCTTAATGTAAAGATGGCAAGACTCGCTCTTAATGCTGAAATGGGACTTTCAGAGACAAAAAGATATCCCAATATAAAGGGCAATGCCAAAAGAACTTGGTAATTTTCTCCAATCATTAAAAAACCCTTTTCCTTAAACTTTTTGATCAAAAATATCAAAAGACCACTTACCAAGGTCATATGTAAACCCGAGATGGCCAAAAGGTGAGCCGTACCTGTTTTACGAAAAGTTTCCTGGTTTTTTGGTAAGATTTTCCCCCTTTGCCCCAGGGCTAAGGCCATCAGGATTCCTTCGCTTCTTGGAGTTGAGTACCTCCTTAGGGCTTCCCTAAAGTTCTTTCTGAAAACGCTCCAAAAGCTTTTGCCTTCTTTTAAAACTTTAACGTTTCCCATTACATACCCGGTGAGGAAGATTCCCTTTCGTTTGTAATAATCGTTGAGTTTGGAACTACCAGGATTGTAGAAATCCTTGAAAGTTCTCAATCTGACCTTTACCCTCACTGAGGTTCCCTTTTCAAGATATAGGGGGCTTGAGAGGTATAACCTGACCAATCCTTGTGTTTTTATCCAGTTTCCCAAAAAGGCCCTTTCTGCTTCGATTGTAAAGGAAGTGGAACTTGCTTTAAGGTCTGTGGCTTTTATGAGTCTTCCCTCGAGCTCTTCTATTTTCCAAATGGGTAAATTGGCAATATGGTTTGGAGGTAAACCGGGTTTGTTTATTTTAATGGAAGAATATGCTCCCAAAATGAAAAAGAAGATTGGCAAAAACAAAAGGTGCTTCTTCTTTTTTATTAAAAAGAAAGTTCCAATTATTGCTATTGACAAAAAAACAGATGCCTCAAATTTATCGTTATTTCCGTATAGTAAACCTCCTATTAATGCGGAGCATAAGGTAATTAGAGGATTCTTGTAGAAAATGGAGCGCAAACGCGATTAACTTCTTAACGTACTTTTTTCTAACAATGGTCTCAATAAGTTCCTTGCAATAATAACTCGCTGGATTTGATTAGTGCCCTCGAAGATTTGTGTTACTTTTGCGTCTCTCATCATTCTTTCTACTGGATAATCCTTAAGATAACCACAACCACCTAATAGTTGAACCGCATTAACTGTTACCTCCATAGCTACATCGGAAGCGAAACACTTCGCCATAGCCGAAAGGGTATCGACCCCAAGAGCTGACATTTTGTCTCTTTCGTAAACTTTTTGGTCCAACAGAGATGCGGCCTTATAGACCAAAGCCCTTGCAGCTTCGATCTTCATAGCCATATCTGCTAACATGAACTGTACTCCTTGGAAATCGCAAATTTTTTGCCCAAACTGTACTCTTTGGGTGGTATATTCTAATGCATAATCCAAAGCTCCCTGAGCGATACCAAGGGCCAAGGCCCCTACTGAGGGTCGGGATAAATTGAGCGTCATCATAGCGATTTCCCATCCTCTTCCTTCCCCTCCTATCAGGTTTTCTGCAGGGACGATAGCATTTTCAAAAATTAAATCGGTAGTATCCGACCCTCTCATGCCGAGTTTATCTTCGGGTTTGCCTATATACATCCCTTTGGTGCCCTTTTCCACCATTAAGACCGCTATTCCCCTTTTTCCTTGTTTTGGGTCTGTGGTTACAAACACGGTGTAAATCTCTGCAGGGCCTCCATTGGTTACATAGGTTTTTCTTCCGTTTACTACATAAAAATCTCCGTCACGTACAGCTGTGGTCTTAAGAGCTGAAGCATCGGAGCCAGCCTCAGCCTCCGTCAGACAAAAGGCGCAAAGAGCACCGTCTTTCGTCACTCGGTTGTAAAAGTAATCCTTTTGTTCGGGTGTTCCAGCCATCATGAGGGGCATCAAAGCGACCCAATGGGCTACAAGCATGAGAGCACTGGAGGCGCACGAGTAAGCTATCTCTTCTGCTACAATACAAAGAGCAGTTATGTTCCCATCAAATCCTCCATATTCTTCCGGAAATAATAGGCTCAAATAGCCCTGTTGAGCGAATAATTCGAGCATATCCCAAGGAAACACACCAGCCCGATCGATCTCAGCAGCTCTTTTTGCAACTTTAGTCCGAGCAATTTGTCTGACCGATTCCCTGAGAAGCCTATTTCTCTCCTCAATGAGTTCTTTATCCATAGTTCACCTCCTTTTACGCCCGAATTTTAAAAAATAACACTTAGGCCCCTCCGAGAGCAACCGCCTTTTAAGGGATGGATTTTAAAGCCTTGTGGAATTCATCGTTTGCCTGTTTTATAAGCTCCATGGCTTTAAAAATGCTTTCCCTAACATTTTGAAGCCCTATGGAGGAAGCTATTTCTGCCCACTTTTTGTATTCCTCAAAATGACTTTCATTATGACGCACCCAATGTTGAAGGACGGTTTTTAACTTTTCTAATTCTTCCATTAAAGACCTCCTTTTTTTGTTTTTAACAACTTATTTCAAACAATGAGGGTTGTAAAGCCTCATTGATCCCTTTTTTGAGAAGCAGTAAAATTTAAAAAATGGCCAAGAAACTTCGAATAGGATTAGCCCAGATTAATCCCACCGTAGGGGATTTCGAGGGAAATTTGAGGAAGCATCTTTTTTACCTTGAAGAAGCCGTTCGTAGAAAAGTCGATCTTTTATGTTTCCCCGAACTTTCTTTAACAGGTTACCCTCCGGAGGATCTTTTGTTGAAGCCCTCTTTTATAAAAGATAATCTCTGGACGCTTAAAGAATTTGTTCGATATACAAAAGGGAAAGA
>CAYZRR010000035.1:0-8783 GCA_964480925.1 uncultured Thermodesulfobacteriota bacterium | reverse complement strand
TGGGCTTACGGCTTTGACCGAAGCCGAATATTTCCGAGACGAAGAAGGTCTTGACGTTTTACTTTTCATCGATAACATCTTCCGGTACGTTCAGGCCAACCAGGAAGTTTCAACGCTTCTGGGGAGATTGCCCTCGGCAGTGGGTTATCAGCCGACACTGGGGACTGATCTGGGTGAACTTGAGGAAAGGATCACTTCCACCATTAAGGGTTCCATCACCTCCGTTCAGGCCATATATGTTCCGGCCGATGACCTGACGGATCCAGCTCCAGCCACAACCTTCACCCATCTGGATGCTACCATCGTGCTTTCACGACAGATAGCCGAATTGGGGATATATCCCGCAGTTGATCCCCTTGACTCCACCTCTAAAATCCTTGATCCGAGGATAGTGGGAGAGGAGCACTATTGGGTGGCTCGAGAGGTGCAGAGGATCTTGCAAAAATACAAGGACTTACAGGACATAATTGCCATTTTGGGCATGGAGGAGTTATCCGAAGAGGATAAGCTCATTGTGGCCAGGGCCAGAAAGATCCAACGCTTTTTAAGCCAGCCCTTCCATGTGGCTGAAGAGTTCACAGGTCGAAAAGGGGCTTATGTGAAACTGGAAGACACCATCAAGGGGTTCCGCGAATTGGTAGAAGGCAAATACGATCACGTTCCGGAGATGGCCTTTTACATGGTGGGAACCATCGAAGAAGCCGTTGAAAAGGCCAAATCGTTGGGGGTAAAGGTTTAATGCTTCTTGAGGTCGTTACGCCGGAAAGGCTTCTTTTATCCGAAGAGGTTGACGAAGTTATAGCCCCAGGTGAGTTTGGACAATTTGGTGTTTTACCTGGCCATAGGCCCTTTGTGGCCACTTTAACTACGGGGGAGCTTTTCTATAAGCAGAAAGAAAGAGAAACAACAATCGCCATAGGAGAAGGGTTTGCTGAGGTACTACCCGATAGGATAACCATACTTGTGGAATGGGCCTTTTTTGGAGAGGAGATCGATCCAGAAGAGGTTAAAAGACAAAAGGAAGAGGCTGAAAAAAAGTTAAAAGAACTCGTTCCTCTTGATCAGGAATACGAAGAGGTCGTCCGTCGCTTAAAAGAGGCAACTGTTAAGCTTGAGGTTTCTCAAAAGTATCATTCGGAAATCTCCAAAGCGCCTCGGTAATGCTCGAAGTCGGGTATCTCCTTTTGAAGGAATCTTTTCAAAGCATTAATGATTTCACCTTCTATCTGCCTAACCCTTTCGGGACTTATCCCGTATTTCTCGCCGAGTTCCCTTAGGGTGAGAGGAGTCTCGGAGAGCATTCTCTTTTCCAGGATCTCCCTTTCCCTTTCGGGAAGGGTCTTTTTAAACTCTTCAAGCTTCTCCAAAAGGACCTTCTTCGCCTCTTCCTTTCCGAGAAGCTCCTCCAAATGAGGGATCCTTGAGGGAATCATGTCACCGAGGGTCTCCCGAGACTCATCACCTACGGGGAGTTCAAGGGAAATCTCACTTTCCTCAAGGCGTTGACTCATTATCAACACGTCTTCTTCCCGAACGTTTAGGCTTTTTGCTACCAGTTCTGGCGTCGCCTCAAACCCCATTTGCTCAAGCCTTTCCTTCTCCTTTTTCAGGTCAAAAAAGAGCTTCCGTTGAGCTTGGGTGGTCCCGATCTTCACCAAGCGCCAGTTATCGATGATGAACTTAAGGATATAAGCCCTTATCCAGAAGGACGCGTAAGAGGTGAACCTAACTCCACGGAATGGGTCATAATGTTTTAATGCCTGAAGGAGACCTATATTCCCCTCTTGAATAAGGTCAAGCAGGTTCGAGGTCCAGTATCGGTGGTATTCCAGGGCTATCTTAACCACGAGCCTCAAGTTTGAAACCACAAGCTTAAAAGCCGCCTCCTTATCCCCATGTAGCTTGTATCTTATGGCCAGCTCCTTTTCTTCTTCCTCACTGAGAAGAGGGATTTTTCTAATCTCCTGAAGGTATCGCTGAAGGGGATCGTAAGGGGCTATAGAATCTCTGAAAGATAAAGATTTTTCTTTTTCTTCCATAACACAATTTATGTTAAACTTAGAAACACAAATCCGCAACCATGAGAGTCTTATATGCCACAGCCGAAGCTTTTCCTTTTGCTGGAACAGGAGGTTTAGGAGAAGTAGGACGTTATTTGCCACAAGCTTTGAAAAAACTCGGGATAGATATTGAGGTAGTCCTTCCCTTTTATCAAGTGGTGAAAAAAACAGGCTTTTCGTTTCATCCAATTACCGAATTCGAGCTCAAAATGGGAAAAAGGAGAATTTTTACTAGGATCCTCTATACTTATTACCACTCCCTAAAAGTCATCTTCATAGACCAACCCGAACATTTCGACCGTCCTTACCTTTATGGCCCTCCTGGAGAGGCTTTCCCGGATAACGCCTTGAGGTTTGCTTCCTTCACTAAGGCCTTGATAAAGCTCATGGAGAAAAACCCTTACCACATAGTCCATCTCAACGATTGGCATACGGCCCTTTTGCCTTTATTCCTAAACGGAAAAAGGCCACCCATTCTTTTCACCATCCATAATATGGGCTATCAAGGTGATTTCCCTCAGGAAGTCTTAGAGGAACTCGGGATTCCTCAAGAAAAAGAGCTGATAGTCTTACATCACGGAAGGGTTAACTTTTTAAAAGCAGGCATTCTACTTTCAGACTTTATCTCTACCGTAAGCCCTACTTATGCCCGGGAGATCCAAACTCCGGAATATGGGTTTGGACTTGAAAAATACCTTGAGGAACGTTCGGATAAACTTGTGGGAATCTTAAACGGCGTGGATTACTCCGTATGGGATCCCCGAAATGATCCCTTCATACCCTGCCGTTTTTCTTCTGAAGATTTAAGCGGAAAAGCTATATGTAAAAGGGAACTTCTGAAAGAGATGGGGTTCCCCGAAGAGATATCCGAAAGGCCCCTTCTTGCGATGGTCTCGCGGTTAGTCTACCAAAAGGGATTGGATCTCCTTCTACCCATTCTGCCCTTCCTCCATAGAAAAGGGTACCCCATGGTAATATTGGGGACGGGTGAGAGAAGATACGAAGATGCATTAAGGGAGCATGCGGGAAAAAGCCCTCTGTTAAAGCTCATTTTAGGATACGATGAGGCCCTAGCCCATAGGATAATAGCAGGAGCCGACCTTTTGCTCATACCCTCCTTTTATGAACCCTGTGGTTTAAACCAGATGTACGGTCTCCGGTATGGAACCCTACCAGTAGTAAGGGATACCGGAGGCTTGAGGGATACGGTAAAGGACGTGAGTTTTAAAGAAAAAAGGGGCACCGGTTTTAAATTCCGTTTAAAAAGACCCTGTTATTTTTTAAGGGCTATCTTCAGGGGTATAAAGGCTTATAAAGATAAGACGCTCTGGCAATCGCTCCAGAAAGAGGCCATGAATGAGGATTTTTCGTGGGAAAACTCGGCCAAGGAATACCTCAAGCTCTATCAAACCCTCCTTACCCCCAGGTGACAAGACGCCCTAATAGATAATGGGTAGGGATCAAAAGTGGATGATAAGGGGTAACCCTTATGTAATAGCCGAAACGGCCGGTCTCCCTCACCGGAAAGGAAACCCCAAAAGCCCAAAGCCCTTCTTCCTCACCCAAGTATTCCATAGGCACCGTATCCCTTCTTTTAAGCTCCCCTTCTAATCCCAAAGGACCATAATACAGGTCCACCGAAACCTCCTGTGGGTGAAGCTCACCCAGATGCACCAAAGCCTTTATAGTAAGGGTATCACCCACCCTGAGCTCCGAAGGCCCCTCTTGGATTACCTTAACCACCCTCACTTTATACCAGAGATTAGAAACCCTTTTAACCCAAGAAGTTAACTCCTTAAGTGGCTTTACCCCTTCTTGAGTCAATTCTGTTAAGGCGTTATGAGCCTTCAGGTAACATTCCTCAAAATACCGTTGAAGCATGTAGTTGGAGTTGTAATAGGGCCCAAGCTTCTTTAAGGCCTTCTTCATCTTGGCCACCCATTTTCTGGGTATTCCATCAGGCCCTCGATCGTAAAAGAGAGGGATAATCTCGTTTTCGAGAATCGAATATAGTTGTCGGCTCTCCATCTCATCTCGATACTCAGGATCAGAATACTCCTCTCTTCCTCCAATGGCCCAGCCCACTTCGGGATCGAAGGCCTCATCCCACCACCCGTCCAATACGCTTAGATGTAAAGCCCCATTAAACATGGCCTTCATCCCACTTGTACCACATGCCTCTTGGGGCCTTATGGGGGTATTAAGCCAAACATCTGCCCCCTGAACAAAATACCGAGCTATATTCATGTCATAGTCTTCAATGAAGACCACGTGACGCCTGAACTTCTCGTCCTTAACCAATTCAATTATGCTCCTAATAAGCTTTTTCCCTTCCCAGTCATTAGGGTGGGCTTTACCCGCGATAATTATCTGAACCGGCCTCTTTGGATCGTTTAGAATTCGAGCAAGCCTATCGGGATCCTTGAATATTAGAAGAGGCCTTTTATAAGAAACCATCCTTCTGGCCCATACGATGGTCAAGGCTTCAGCATTGAGGGTCTCATCCACTATCTCTATCTCCCGAGAGGAGGCCCCTCTCCTTCTTAGCTGTTCCCTTAACCTCCTCCGACAAAAGGCCACAAGCCTTCCCCTTCTCCTCTCATGAACCCCCCAGAGTTCCTCATCGGGTATCTCATCGGCCCTGCCCCATACCTTCACATTGTCAGGATCCTCTATCCACTTGGGACCCAAAAACCGATCGAAGGTCTCCGCCATCTGCCTGGAAACCCACGAAGGAACATGAACACCATTGGTTATCGAACGGATAGGAACATCTTCTTCCGGAATGTTGGGCCAAAGGGCATGCCACATCTTCTTGGAAACCTTTTGATGGAGTTTAGAAACCGCATTTATATGCCCTGAAAGCTTCATGGCTAAAACGGTCATAGAAAAAGGCTCACCCTTATCTTCTGGATTTATACGACCAAGCCCCAAAAAGGCATCCATGGTTATCCCTAATTCTTCCACATAACTGCCAAAAAAGCGCTTGATTAACTCCGGATCAAAAAGATCTATACCCGCTGGAACCGAGGTATGGGTGGTAAAGACGTTTGAAGCCATCGCCAGTGTTAAGGCCTCATCAAAGGAAAGGCCCAACTCAACTTTGAAGAGCCTTATCCTTTCAAGGCCGGCAAAAGCCGTATGCCCTTCGTTCATATGAAGTACCGAGGGGTTAATGCCAACTAATTTAAGCGCTCTCATCCCACCAATGCCAAGAAGCATTTCTTGAAGAAGCCTCAACCTCCGATCATCCGGATAAGGGTAGAAGGTAACCTGCCTCAATTCCAGGGGGTTATGAGGGATATTTGCATCGAGTAAATAAAGAGAGGTCCGCCCGACTTGGGCCTTCCACACTTGAGCGTAAACTTGTTGATGATCAGCGGAGATGGAAACCAAAAGGGGTTCCCCATTTTGGTCTTTCAAAAGCTTTATGGGCAAATGATAAAAGTCAAGCTCCGGAATCATCTCAATCTGTTCGCCACTTGAAGTAATCCTCTGCCGGAAGGCCCCATATTGATAAAGAAGCCCCACTCCCACAAAGGGTAGATTAAGGTCACTGGCCGATTTTAAGGTATCACCCGCCAATATCCCTAAACCTCCAAAATAAAAAGGCATGCAATCGGTAATGCCATATTCCATCGAAAAATAGGCGATCGTCATATCTTGAGGCACATTTTTAAGTCCAAAGGCCGGTTGTTCAATATATTCTCGGTAGGCCCGGTAAGTTTTTTCCAGATTCGCCAAAAAGGCCTCATCTTCCATTAACTCCTCGAACCGCGATTGAGTCAACCTTGAAAGCATCAAAACAGGGTTATGATAGGTCTCGGCCCAAAGATCTTCAGGAAAACGCCTGAAAAGTCTTCCAATCTCAGGGTTCCAGGCAAAAAGGAGATTGTAAGCAAGCTCCTCGAGGGCTTTAAGTTTTGGAGGAAGCTTAGGAACAACTGTAAATATGTGAAACCCTCCTCTCACTTTACCACCTCCTCCAAGTCTTAACCACATTACCACCAAAAATCCTTCAAGATCAAGCCTATTGAAATAAAATCCCATATGATGTATCCTTCATAATAGATGCCGAAGTGGTGGAACTGGTAGACACGCCATCTTGAGGGGGTGGTGGGCGAAAGCCCGTGGGGGTTCGACTCCCCCCTTCGGCACCATTAATTTTTAGGTTAGTTTGTGAAAATTTTCTTTTAAGGAGTTAAACATGAGAGAGGTGGTGATCGTAAGCGGTGTTAGAACGGCTATTGGGGCTTTTGGGGGGAGTTTAAGGGATGTTCCGGTGGTAAAGTTGGGAAGCATCGTGATAAAGGATGTGCTTAAGCGAGTAGGATTAAGGCCTGTTCCGCCGAGAAGGGCGCTTGAAGTAGCCCCCGATTCCTTTAAGGGAAAGGAACTCACTGAGCTTGAAAAGAAGTATTATGACTGGGATGACTCCTTGAAGCCCATAGAGGTGGATGAGGTTATTATGGGGTGTGTCCTTCAAGCGGGGCAGGGGCAAAATGTAGCTCGACAGGCCACGATTTACGCTGGTCTTCCCAAGGAAACCAACGCCTTTACCGTAAATAAAGTATGCGCTTCGGGTCTTAAGGCTATAGCCTTAGGGGCCCAAGCCATAATGCTTGGAGAGGCGGAGGTGGTAATAGCGGGTGGGATGGAAAATATGAGCGCTGTACCTTATGGTCTTCCTCAAGCCAGGTGGGGTTACAGGATGAACGTGGATGTGAAAGGTGATTTTTATGACCTTATGGTATTGGATGGGTTGTGGGAGATATTTTACGGTTATCATATGGGGTATACGGCCGAAAACATAGCCGAGCTTTACGGAATAAGCCGGGAAGAACAGGATAAGCTGGGTCTTATGAGCCACCAAAGGGCCCGAAAGGCCATTCAAGAGGGGATCTTTAAAGAAGAGATAGTCCCGGTGGTAATCCCTCAGAAAAAGGGAGAGCCCATAGTGTTTGACACCGATGAAAGACCCATGGACACAAGTTTAGAGAAGATGGCCAAGTTGCCTCCGGTTTTCAAAAAGGACGGAACAGTAACCGCGGGTAATGCCTCCGGGATAAACGATGCGGCAGCAGCGGTCCTTTTGATGTCGAAGGAAAAGGCAAAGGAGCTTGGACTTGAAGCGATGGCCACAATAAGGGCTTGGGCTTCCGGAGCGGTTGATCCAGCCTATATGGGTTTAGGCCCCATTCCAGCCGTGAGAAAGGTATTGAATAAGACGGGCCTCAGCATAAAGGACATAGACCTGGTGGAACTAAACGAGGCCTTTGCGGCTCAAGCCATAGCTTGTATAAGGGAACTCGGGTTGAGTTTGGAGAATACTAATGTCCATGGAAGTGGCATATCCCTTGGACACCCTATTGGGTGTACGGGTGCAAGGGTGATAGTTACCCTCATTCATGAGATGAGAAGACGCAAAGCCCGTTGGGGACTTGCCACCATGTGTATTGGTGGCGGCCAGGGGATGGCCATGATAGTTGAAAGGGAGGGATAAGATGGCTTATGAGACCATAAGCGTAAGCTTGGAAGAGGGGATAGCGATTTTAAAGATAAATAGGCCCAAGGTTTTAAATGCTTTGAACCGAGCCACCCTTTTGGAGATACAAAGAGCTTTGAAGGAACTTGAAAAGGATCCCGAAGTTAGGGTTTTAATCATTACTGGCGAAGGCGAAAAGGCCTTTGTGGCGGGGGCTGATATCTCCGAGATGGCCCCTATGAACCCGAAAGAAGCCCTTGAATTTTCCAAACTGGGCCATGAGACCTTGAGCCTGATTGAGGAATTTCCGTCTCCGGTTATAGCGGCAGTAAATGGTTATGCCTTAGGAGGGGGACTCGAACTTGTTTTGGCCTGTGACATCATTTTAGCCTCCGAAAACGCAAGGCTTGGACTTCCGGAAGTAACGCTTGGCATATGTCCTGGTTTTGGAGGGACCCAGAGGCTTCCTCGCCTAATAGGCAAAGCCAGAGCCAAGGAACTGATCTTCACCGGTGAGATGATCGATGCCAAAAAGGCCTATGAGTTTGGAATAGTCAATAAAGTAGTACCTCAGGATAAACTCCTTGATGAAGCCAAGGAGATAGCCCGTAAGATCGCCAAGAACGGTCCTTTAGCTGTAAGGGCGGCAAAAAGACTGGTAGAAAAAGGACTTGAAACCAGCTTGAGAAGCGGTGAAGCGATGGAGATCGAAGCCTGGGCAAATCTTTTTGCCACGGAAGATCAGAAGGAGGGTATGAAGGCCTTTTTGGAAAAGCGAAAACCGGAATTTAAGGCAAGATAGGACCTTCCTTTTTTAGAATGCCTTCGTCCTCTTTTTTAACTCTCTTTCTTCTTACTAGCATCTTCTTCATCGGTTTTTTGTCTCGTATCTCCTTAGCCCCGCTTTTACCCCACATTGAGAGAGACTTTTCCTTAACTCACGGAGGGGCAGGAGCTATTTTCCTCTTTTTATCTTTGGGGTATGCTGTAGGACTTATTCTTTCGTCTTTTCTTTCCTCTAAATTGACCCATAGAAAGATGGTTTTTATTTCAGCCTTCTTTTCGGGAATAGTGCTTTTACTTTTTACTTTTGGCGCTGGGGACATTTTGACTTTAAAATGCCTCTTTTGGGGTTTAGGGGTGGCTTTGGGTATATACCTTCCTTCGGGAATAGCCACTTTGACCTCGGTGTTCGAAGAAAGACATTGGGGAAAAGCCATCGCTATTCACGAGTTCGC
>CAYZRR010000034.1:0-5096 GCA_964480925.1 uncultured Thermodesulfobacteriota bacterium | reverse complement strand
GAAACTTTCACCCTGAAGTACCTTTTTCAAAACCTCTGGATCAGAGCCCTTCACTATCAAGGTGGGTATTCCTGCTCGTGAGGCGAGTTTTGCTGCTTTGAGCTTGGTTAGCATGCCTCCTGTGCCAACTTTACTTCCCGGGCCGTGGGCAAAGGCTTCAAGGTCTCGGAAGTCGCCCTTTACAAGGCTTAAAAGTTTCTTTCCTTCTGGTCCTTCCACAAAAAAGCCTTCCACATCGGTGAAAATCACCAGCAATTCCGCATCCACTAAGGAAGCCGTTAAAGCCGCAAGCGTGTCGTTATCGCCAAGTCTAATCTCTTCAATTGCAACCGAATCGTTTTCGTTTATGATAGGTACAACTCCGAAGGATAAAAGAGTTAAAAGGGTGCTTCGGGCGTTAAGATATCTTTTTCGATCTCGGAAATCCTCGTGGGTCAGAAGGACTTGAGCTACCTTTATGTTTTTTCTTTCAAAGGCTTCTTCGTAAAGGTGCATCAAAAAACCTTGACCAACAGCAGCCGTAGCTTGAAGTTCTGAAATGCTTGAGGGTTTCTCTTTCAAATTCAAACGTTCCATTCCAGCGGCAATGGCCCCCGATGAGACTAAAAGAAGTTCTCTGCCTTCTTCTTTTAAAAGGGCCACATGATGAGCTAAATTATCTAAGTACTCTCTATTGATGCCCAAGCTGGGCCTTACCAAAAGGCTTGAGCCGATCTTAAGAACTATCCTTTTGGATTTCGAAAGGGGTAGTTCCATCATCCAACCTCCTTATAATTCCCCTTAAAAGTTCTTCGATCCCTTCGCCAGTTAGGGCCGAAATTGCAAAAAAGGGTAATCCTCGTTTTTGAAAGGCCTCCTTTACTTTCTCAACTTTTTCCCTCACCTGGGGTAGGTCTATTTTATTAAGAACCACCAATTCGGGTTTTTCCAAAAGGTCTTCCTTATAAAGCTTAAGTTCGTTTCGGATCTTTTCGTAAAGCTCAAGGGCCTCTTCGCCATTGCTTATATCAATTAAATGCACCAAAAGGCGAGTCCTTTCTATATGTTTGAGGAATTGATTTCCAAGCCCTATTCCCTTATGCGCTCCTTCTATCAGCCCAGGTATATCGGCTACGATAAATTCCTTATCTTCAAATCTCACAACGCCCAAATAAGGCCGTAAAGTGGTGAAAGGATAAGGCGCTACTTCAGGCCTTGCTCGGCTTATTTTCCTTAACAAGGTGGATTTCCCGGTATTGGGGAATCCAATAAGCCCAACATCCGCTAAAAGCTTAAGTTCAAGTTTTAGCCATCTTTCTTCACCCGGTTGTCCAGGTTCTGCAAAATGAGGAGCTTGTCTTATAGGAGTTGCAAATCGGGCATTGCCCCTTCCCCCTTTTCCCCCTCGTGCTACAACGAGTCTTTCAAAGGGCTTCGATAAGTCCGCGATTACCTTATCAGTTTGAGCATCTTTAACGATAGTCCCAACAGGTACCTTGAGGATCAAGGGTTTCCCGTCTTTTCCATGTTGATTTTTCCCTTTTCCGGGTTCTCCGTTTTGGGCTTTATATTCCCGTTTGTATCGATAATCAAGAAGGGTCTTCAAGTTGGGATCAGCCTCAAGGATTACATCGCCTCCTTTTCCACCATCTCCCCCATCAGGACCACCTCTTGGCACATACTTTTCCCGCCGAAAACTCACACAACCCCTTCCACCATCTCCAGCTTTAACCCATATTAATGCTTCATCTACAAACATGACAAACTTTGTAAAGAACAATAAAAAAGGGGGACCTACGCCCCCCTTTTGTCATCTTCCCAACTTCAAAAAACCTTTACGCAACGGCCTCAGCGGGAAGAGGATAAACGCTTACCCTCTTCTTTCCTTTCCCAAAGGTCTCGAACTTTACAATGCCATCGATCTTCGCAAACAACGTCCAGTCTCTTCCCACTCCCACGTTTTTACCAGGATAAAACTTGGTACCCCTTTGTCTGACCAAGACATTACCAGCTCTCACGAACTGGCCATCGAACCTTTTGACACCTAAACGTTTAGAGATACTATCCCTTCCGTTTCGTGCGACACCTCCCGATTTTTTATGCGCCATTTTGCACCTCCTTTATGCCTTCAATCCTTACCCAAGTATAATATTGGCGATGTCCCATTTTACGCCGGTAATTTTTACGCCGTTTAAACTTGAAGACAATAATCTTCTCTCCTCGCCCCTGATTAACTATCCGTCCAACGACCTTAACGCCCTCAAGGTAAGGATTGCCAACTTTAACGCCTTCCTCATCCCGCAGCATCAAAACCGGAAACTCCACTTCACTTCCAATCTCCCCAGGAAGCTTCTCCACCCTTATAACCTTTCCCTTCTCAACCCTGTATTGTTTGCCTCCCGTAAAAACTACCGCATACTGCATCTTTTCCTCCCAAATAAAAAAGTGACCGCCCCCTTCCTTCCGACCTCTGGCGTAACAGGCCCTTTTTTAATTTTAAACAAACCAAAGAAACTTACAAGAGGGAAACCTTTATTACCCGCTTTTTGAAAGTGAATTTACCAGGTTCATGAGTCGGTTTTTTAGCTCTTCAGAAGATTGAGTGTTAAGTGAGGCGATAAGTTCTTCAGTTTGTTGCCAAAATTCATGGGGGGATAAGACATAATTAGACTTTACACGGAAAATACGGGGGTGAGAAGTAGGTTCATATACCTCACTGTCGTCTAAAAGTTCTTCGCTCATTTTTTCCCCGGGTCGAGGCCCAACATAAACGATAGGGATATCTATGTCGGGACGCAGTCCTCGCAATCGTATAAGCCGCCGAGCCAAATCTTCTATTCGGATTTGTTGACCCATATCCAGCAAAAAAATGTCGCCTCCTTGAGTCAAAGCGGCGGCCTGGATGATAAGACGCACAGCTTCGGAGATGCTCATAAAATAACGGGTCATGTGGGGATGCGTAATAGTCACTGGTCCCCCTTGGGTGATCTGACGTTCGAAAAGAGGTACCACGCTACCTCGAGAGCCTAGCACATTCCCAAATCGTACGGCAGTGAACTTGGTGAAGGGAGCACTTTGGGAAGGTGTGAATAAAATCATCATTTCACAAATTCGCTTAGTAGCACCCATCACACTGCAAGGGTTAACAGCTTTGTCTGTAGAAATTAAAACAAAAATCTCTGCACCATATTGAGCAGCCAGAGAACTAACGATCTTTGTGCCTAAAATATTCACCCGGATAGCACGATCGGGGTATTCTTCCATCAAAGGAACATGTTTGTAAGCGGCAGCATGGAAAACAATTTGTGGTCTGAAAGACTCGAAAATACTTCGCATTTCCCTTTCGTTTGTTACATCGCCAACTATGGGTTTGAGGATAAATTGGTTTTCCTCTTCTCTCATCAAAAGATCTTGCGTTAAATCGTATAAACCAGATTCATTGTTATCAACTATGAGAAGTAAACCAGGACGAAAAGAAAGAATCTGACGACAAAGTTCGGAGCCGATGGATCCTGCTCCTCCGGTAACAATCACCGTTTTTCCCATAAGAAGGTTACCACATTGATCGAGATTGATCGCTACTTGTTTACGTCCCAGAAGGTCTTCAGCAGTTATATCGCGAACCAAAAGTGTAGTATTTGTCCCCTTAACAAAATCAAAGAGGTTCGGAAGCGTCTTAATAGCAGCAGGAGTTTTCAAACAGATGTCTACAATAGCACGGAAATCTTCTCCGGAGATGTTATAAATAGCCAAAATGATCATATCTATGTGGTAACGGGTGACTAACTCAGGTATATCGTAGCGGTTGCCTAATATGGGTATTCCATGAATGCGCAATCCCTGTTTAAGTGGATCATCATCTACGAATCCTATAATACTATACTCCTCACCTTCCTTTTGATTCAGGAAACGCCACGCAAGTAATTGTCCGGCCTCACCGGCTCCTACAATAAGAACCCGCTTACGTGGATTCCGAGAGGTGCCTTTCAACATCGAACGCCACAACCAGTAATTCGCCATTGGTCGATGATAGCGTACACTAAGAAAACCGATGAATATAAAAGTTCCTGCTATTATAACTACGCTAAGGGGAACCGGTCGTTTATATGGCCAAATTACATCGAGCACAAGAAGAAGAAGGGTACCAGCTAATACAGATGCACCAATAAGTGCGATTTCACTACTCGAAGCATACTTCCAGATATGATGGTAAAGTCCTAACAAGTAGTTAAAACTACAATAAACGATAATAGCTACTAAGGCAAAGGTAAGTGCAGAATAAATATCCAGATTTGCAGTAATAAAACGCATTAACCAAGCTATAAGTATACTGCTAACAATAAGGAGGATATCTAGCAGCAGGAGCAAGACTTGTTGCTTATTTCTTAATTTCACTTTTTCAATTTTAAGGTTTTTATAACTTTTTTTAAAGTTTCACAAACGTAATCTACGTGTTCTTCGGTCATAATGCTTGAAAATGGAAGAGCTAAACAACTCTCACCAGCATGTTCGGCCATGGGGAAATCTCCTAGTTTATAACCGAATCGCTGAGTATAAAAAGGCTGAAGGTGTATAGGAGGAAAGTAGGGACGCGAAGGTATACCTCGTTCTTCTAAAGCACTTATAAGGGCATTACGATCTATCTCAGGGACTAAGCGTATTACGTATACAAACCAGGACATACGAGTAGTTGTTGGAGCAATGTATGGTATTTGTAGACCTTCAGTGTCCTTAAGTCGTTGGTTGTACCATTGCGCTACCTGTTCCCGTTTGGCTAACAGTTCCTCAATACGGCCCAGTTGGACCAGGCCCAGGGCAGCGCTCATCTCATCCATCCGGTAGTTGTAGCCTAACCGACTGTGGTTGAGCCAGGCATCGTGGACGTCGCGACCCTGGTTGCGCAGGGAACGGAAGAGGGCATCCCAGTCATCCCGGTCAGTGACGATCATACCTCCTTCGCCGGTCGTCATCTGTTTGTTAGGGTAGAAGGCAAAGACGGCAGCGTTCCCGAAAGTGCCAACCTTGCGGCCTTTGTATTCAGCCCCGATGGCCTCGCATGCGCCTTCCATCACCACCAAGCCGCAACCGCGACCGCGTTCCACTAGACCGGCCATATC